>JAIXZE010000230.1 GCA_027489875.1 Verrucomicrobiales bacterium | reverse complement strand
CTAGCCGGCCTGCGTCCGAAGCCCCAACTTTTCGCGAAGGTCACATGTCGGTAATCGAACGCACCATCACCGTCCAGTGGCGGCATCAGGTCCACTTCACAGAGAACCTGTTCGCCGCCGCCAATCCCCTGTTCCGCGACATCGTCGCTGAAGCCCTCCCTCACGGATCGCTCCGGCGGGCGAAGGTCCTGATCGTCATCGACGAGGCCCTTGCCGTTGCCCAACCAGCACTCGTCCCCGCCATCCAGTCCTACTGCGCGGAACACAACGACGTCATCGAACTGGTCTGCCCCCCCATCCCGATCGTCGGGGGTGAATCGGTCAAGAACGCCTACTTCCGCGTCTCCGAGATCCACGCACACATCGACCGGTACCACATCGACCGCCACAACTACGTCGTCGCCATCGGGGGCGGTGCCCTCCTCGACATGGCCGGCCTCGCGGCCGCCACCGCCCATCGTGGCGTCCGGCACATCCGCGTGCCCACCACGACGCTCGCCCAGGACGATTCCGGCGTCGGCGTGAAGAACGGGATCAACGCCTTCGGGAAAAAGAACTTCATCGGCACCTTCGCCCCGCCCTTCGCGGTCCTGAACGACTTCCACCTCCTCGCCACCCTGTCCGATCGCGACAAGCGTGCCGGCTATGTCGAAGCTGTGAAGGTTGCCTGCATCCGCGACGAGGACTTCTTCGACTGGCTGGAACAGAACGCGGCCGAACTCGCCCGATTCGAGCCCGGGCCCATGAAGCGCCTCATCCAGCGCAGCGCGGAACTCCACCTGAACCACATTGCCACCTCCGGCGACGCGTTCGAGATGGGCAGCGCCCGCCCCCTCGACTTCGGCCACTGGGCCGCCCACAAGCTCGAACAACTCTCCGAGTACCGACTGCGCCACGGCGAAGCCGTCGCCATCGGCATCGCGCTCGATGTCATCTACGCGCGTCTCCGCGGCCTGCTCGCTCCCCAAGCTGCTGAACGGATCCTCGTCCTCCTCGAACGCCTCGGCTTCGAACTGTTCTCCACCGAACTCCTGCACGAGGACACCGACGGCCAACTCCTCGTTGCGGCCGGTCTTGAGGAGTTCCGTGAACATCTCGGCGGCCAACTCACCATCACCCTCCTCCACGACATCGGCGACGGCTTCGAAGTCCACGACATGACCCTGCCCCTGGTCGTCCAGGCCATCCACGAACTCCGCGCCCGCCACGTCCGAACCCGCCAGACCCTCACGCTCCCCGCATCCGCCAGTTGATCCAGGATCGAGCGCGACACCCACCCTCGGCCCCCATGATGCCCATGCCGGACACCGCCCCCCTCGCGTTCGATCACCAACCCCGCACGCGGATCGTCTTCGGCCCCGGCGTCCTCGCCCGCCTTGGTCCCCTCGCCCGCGAACTGGGTGCCACCTGCGCGCTCCTCGTCACCGACCGCGGAATCGTTGCCGCCGGCCACGCCCGTCGCGCCACCGCCTCCCTCGAGGAAGCCGGCATCCGTGTCCTGATCGACGACGGCGTCCGCGAGAACCCCACCACTGTCGACGTCGCCCGCTGCCTCGCGATCGCCCGCTCCGCCCCCATCGACCTCTTCGTCGGGCTCGGTGGCGGCAGTTCAATGGACACCGCGAAGGGAGCCAATTTCCTCCTCACGAACGGTGGTGCCATGCGCGACTACTGGGGCGTCGGAAAGGCCACCCGGCCCATGCTCCCGCTGATCGCCATCCCGACCACGGCTGGCACGGGTTCCGAATGCCAGTCCGCTGCGCTCATCGCCGACGACGTCACCCACCAGAAGATGGCCTGCCTCGATCCCAAGGCCGCCGCGAAGATCGCCCTCCTCGATCCGGAACTCACCCTTTCCAAGCCCCGATTCGTCACGGCCGTCACGGGCGTCGATGCCATCGCCCACGCCCTGGAAACCGCCGTGACCCGCAAGCGCACGGCGATTTCCTCATTGTATGCACGGGAGGCGTTCCAACTGCTCTTCCCGGCACTGCCGACGGTCCTCGCGGAACCCACGAATCTCCCCGCCCGCTCACGCATGCTCCTCGGTGCCGCCTACGCCGGAACGGCCATCGAACTTTCCATGCTCGGGGCCGCACACGCCGCCGCCAACCCGCTGACCGCCCACTTCAACATCGTCCACGGAGCCGCCGTCGGCCTGATGCTTCCGGCGGTGATCCGCTTCAACGCCGCGCTTCCGGAATCGGCCGCCATCTACGCGGATCTCGCGGTGGCCGCCGGCATCGCTGGCCCGCACGTCCCGCAATCCGTCGCCCTCGCGTGGCTCATCGAGGCCGTGACCGAATCCCTGCGGACCGCGGGCATCCCCACCACCCTCACCGCGGCCGGCGTCGATCCCAGTGCCATTCCGAATCTCGCTGCCGAGGCTGCGCGGCAATGGACCGCCACCTTCAACCCCCGGTCCATCACCGCCGCTGATTTCGAAGCGCTCTACCGCGAAACCTGCGGTTGACCGACTCAGGCCACCCCGGCTCAGGCTCAACCTAGGGTTGAAAGCCAAGAGGGGTTCACACGGAGACGCCGAGCCACGGAGCTGTAGGCCGGGTGCCCTCACCCGGCGCATCTTGACACTGCCCCTACATGGAACGGGGCGGCGCCGTCCTCGTCGCCGTTCCAAAGCCATTCCCCAGGCGATGAGGACATCGCCGCCCCGTTCCCAGTCTCAAGCGGGGGCAGTGTCGACATCCAACCTCATGGACCCAGCTCAGGGCTTCACCGGGCTCGACGGTTGCCGGATCCGCATCTCGATCCGGCTTGCGCCCGGTTCGGAGACGCTGCTCTCCATCATGACACCGGCCGCACCTCCGGGCATCGCCAGCACCCGGACGTTGCCGCTTGGTTGCACCTTCCATTCATCACCCTGGCGCACCATCCGCTGCGTCTCGGTCCGGGTGGTCCCATCAGCAAACTCCCGCTCCACCTGCAACTCCCGCGTGTTCGCATCGATCTCCGTTTCCGAGATCACCCGATGTCCGTTGTGCATGCCCAGGGGCTTGGATTCCCCCGGGAAAACCGTGAAGTTCTCCACGGCCGTCGCACCTTCCTCAAGGCTCGGTGGACCGCCCGCATCCGTCGTCACGGCGACCGTCGCTTCGACGATGTTCAAGGGTTGGCCCGCGACTTCGGTACCCCCGAGGACATGCGACGAGTCCGACGCGGCCACCACGGACGCCGCACCGGCCCCGACGGTGGGAAGCCCGGTTCCTCCCAGCCCACGCGGCAGGACCTTCCGCACCTCTGGCGGCAACGCCAGTGTTTCCATCAGCTTCCCTGAGGTTGGATTCTCCAGCGCCCAATAGTGGCTCTGCAACGCCTCCGCCGGCGTTCCATACCCCGAAAACGCGTACTGCTCGCTCGGCACGAACCCGGGGGCACGATTCGGGTTCACCTTCCGCTCGCCCATCCGCGGCCGGGCCGAGAATGCGGGACGAACCACCGTTGATCGGTTCGTCGCCACCTGCGCACGCAGCCGCGACACCTCGCCGCGCAATCGCAGCAACTCCTCCTTCTCCGCCTCGGGGAGCGGCTGGACCACCGGGCGCGAAACCTCCTCAGCCACCGCTGGCTTCGCCTCCAGTTCCGCGCGCAACGCCATGTTCTCCGCCGACAGCAACGCCGACTGCCGGTGCTTCACATACGCTGTCCCTCCGGTCGCTCCCGCCACGATCAGGGCCGCCGAGACGACCGCCACCTGTGCCTTTGTCATGAATGCAATGGTTCCAACCGTTGTTGTTCCGACAGCCGCGCCAGCCATTCCTGCCGCCGCGCCCGCCAGGGAAATCGATGCCACCGTCGCCGCCAATCCCGCCGGTGCCGGCCCCGCCGCATGCACCGACAGCGTCGCCGCCAACGCCGTGACGGTCGTCGTCAGGCCCCGTCGCGACAACGTCGTCCGCAACCGTTCCAGGGCCCGTGCCACCCGTTTCCGTGCCGCCTCATCGGAGATGCCCAGTGCATCACCCACCGACTTCAACTCGCGTCGCTGGAAGTAACGCAGCAACACCGCGTCCCGGTCCTCCGCCGGCAATTCCTCCATCGCCTCGTCCAGGATCGGACGCAGCGATTCCCAGTCGGGTACAGGTTCGTTCGGGTTCATTTCACTCTCCAGGGCCAGGGTTTCCCGCCGCCGTCGACGTTCCTCGCTGCGCACCACTTTCGCCGCCGCGTAACGCGCCGACTGATACAGCCACCCCGCGAGCACCGTTCCTCGGGGAAGCACCGGAGCCTTGCGCGCCAGGTCGCTGAACACCGTCTGGGCCACATCCTGCGCCAGATGCACATCCCCCAGTGTCCGGCGTGCCGCCGCGTACACCAGGTCGATATGACGCCGCACCAACTCCCGGAAGGCCTCTTCAGAACCCTCCTCGGCGTACCGACGCAGCATTTCGATGTCGTCGCTCATCGCGTTCTTTCCCTACAGCACCCGCGCTGCTGCGGACCGGACAACAAAAATTGCCCTGACTGCAGAAATCTGTCCGGCATCCGCCATTGCTGGCGTTCCTGATGGCATGGATACAACGCCTGATGCCGCATTTCCCGGTTTCGACTCCCTCCGCACGCGCGCCAGCCTCCTCGAGGATCTCGGCAAGGGCTCCGCGGCCACCCGTTGGGAGGAGTTCGACCGGAAGTACCGTCGGCTCGTCTTTGGCATGGCCCGCCGCTCCGGACTCGACCACCACGACGCCGAGGATCTCACCCAGGACGTTTTCCGTGAACTCACGGAAAGCCTGTGCGGGTTCCAATGCGGCCAGCGACCCGGGGCTTTCCGACGTTACCTGCGCAACCTCGTGAGCTGGCGTGTCTCCAACCGCCTCCAGTCCCGGAGACGCCGCCGGGAATCCGCCGCGCTTTCCAACGACCTTGAATCCGGAGCCGACGGCCTGGACCTCCTTCCGGCTCCGCCCAGTGGCCCCGGGGAAGCCGACATCGACTTCCGCGAGGCCGTGACCCAGGCCATGGTGGCCCTCGCCGCCGACCTGCCTCCCCGGGACGTCCAGCTGCTCGACGCCTACTTCTGCAAGAACTGGCCGGCCGCCGATGTCGCCCGGACCCTCGGCATCTCGCGCGCCAACGTCTTCACCATCGCCCATCGCCACAAGCTCCGCCTCATCCGCGAAATCCTCCGCCGCCTTTGACCCCAGATGGAACGAGGTGGCGATCTCAGACTGCGCCCCGCGGATCCGGCCGCATCCGAACAATCCGATTGCCTCCCCAAGCCCACATCGCATCAATCATCCCATGGTCCCCCATGGCTCCAGCAGCTCCGACCCACCCCCACTGAACCCCTCCATGGATCTCGCCACACGCCACACGCTGCTGGAATCGGTCGTCAATGGTTCGGACCGCTGGGCCGAACTCTCCGAACGTTATCGCCCGCTCATGATGGCCATTGCCCGCGATGCGGGCCTCGGTTTCCACGATTCCGAGGAGGTCACCCAGAACGCATTCGTCACGCTCGTCCGCAGTTTCGGCCGATTCGAAGTCCGCCGCCAACCCGGTTCCTTCCGCGCGTTCCTCCGGACGGTGGTCCTCTCCCGCGTCCGCGACCTGGTCCGCGCCCGATCCCGCCGCCCCGCCGAAGTGGCCCTCGAAAGCATCGATCTACACCCAGCCCTCGAACCCATCGCACCCGACAACTCCGAGGAACGCCACTGCGCGGAAGCCGTGGCCCAGGCCCTCCTCAACCTCCACGGAACCCTCAGCCCGCGCGATCTCCAGGTCCTCCGCAAACTCTACATCGACGGTTTCGACATCGACGAAACCGCCGCCCAACTCCACGTCTCCCCCGCCAGCATCGAGAAGATCAAGTCCCGCACCCGCCAGCGCTTCTACCGTCACTGGCTCCGCGTCTATTGGCATGGATCCAAGACGCGCGCATCTTGACACCTCCCCCTTTTGGAAAGGATTCGGGGCGGCGATGTCCTCATCGCCTTGGGGATGGCTTTGGAACGGCGACGAGGACGTCGCCACCCCGTTCCGTGCGGGGGCAGTGTCAAGATGCGCCCATCCACGACCTGAGCCAGTCCCGGGGGCTTGAATCCTGAACCTTGAATCTTGAATCTCTGCCCCGGCCCGTATGTTCCACTTCAACCCAGATTGGCTCCCAGGATTCATCCTCCTCCTCCGCATTGATGGCGGTTCCTTCGGGGAGGTATGGCTCGCCCGCGACACCTTCCTCGGCGTGCACCGCGCCATCAAGATCGTCCCCTATGGGGCCAAACCCGGAGACACTTCGCCCGAGGCGGTCCGCCAACGGGAAGCCGCAGAGAAGGTCATCCGCGGCCTCGAAACCTACATCAAACGCGTCCGGTCCGTTCTTCCGCCCGCCATCCCCATCCTTTCGGTTCATCGGCACGG
>JAIXZE010000203.1 GCA_027489875.1 Verrucomicrobiales bacterium | reverse complement strand
TCCCTGTTCATCGCCGGGCACGGCACGGGCAACTCGGACAACTCACGGAAGGCCATCGAGGACCAGGTGGCGCGGTTGCGGGCCATGGGACTCTTCCATGACGTCCACGGCGTCTTCATGGAGGAGGAACCCAGGATCGGCGACTGCCATCGGCTGGCAGGAACACGCCACATCGTGATGGTGCCGTTCTTCATCAGCGACGGACTCCACAGCTTCGAGGACATTCCCGTGCTGCTGGGCGCGGATCCGGAGGCGGTGCGGCAGCGCCTGGCGGCGGGTTCCTCGACCTGGATCAATCCCACGCAGCAAGGGGACCATTGGGTGTGGTACAGCCGGAGCATTGGGGACGAGCCACATCTTCCCGAGGTGATCCTGGAGCGGGTGCGGGAGATGGTTGATTCGGGTGGTTTGGAAGCAGGCTACGCTGGCGGTGGGGGGAACAACGGATGAGTCGCTGCTTTTCCCGGAAGGAGAGGGGCGGAATGGCCAACATTTTCAGAGCGGCGGATTGACTTCTGGGACCCCGTTCCTACTCTGAAAGCGATTCGGGCTGCGGGACGTTTCTTCAGCGGGGTTCCCCACCCCCACCTCCTTGGCGTCTGCAGCCCGAATCCATTTTTTCAGAGCGTCGAATCGCGAGATCGACGAGAGCGCGCAGAAATCTGAAGAATGTTTTTGACCGGGCCTGTGGGTCCTGTACAAAGCGCGCCGCACCGCGGGGGTGTAGCTCAATTGGTTAGAGCGCTGCCCTGTCACGGCAGAGGTTACGGGTTCGAGCCCCGCCACTCCCGCCACTTTCCTGCGATGCAGACCGGCCATTCGGCCGGTCTTTTTGTTTTCAGGGGCAACTGCCGATTGACCCGGAAGCAAGCAAGGGAGCAGTTTGCTGAGACCCACCTGAAGTGACTCGCGTGTGTTCGCGATGCTCAGGCTGCAAACCTCGGACCCGGAAAGACCATGACTGCCGAAGAATTGTTGGAGCTTTTGAAAGCCCAGTTGGAGGAGTGGCGCAGCAGCAGCCATAAGTACGCCTTCAATACCTCACCGACGGGGAGATCCTATTCGCCGCCAAAGTACGCGGAGTGGGTCGAGATCGTCTCGGCGGAGGACTTCAAGAAAGCCTTCGCGGAGTTCTCGACGCTGATGAAGGAAAAGTTCGCCGGATACAGTCCTCGCTACGCGAGATCGGGCTCCGGAGCGGAACACAACGTGTGGAGCTTCCTTGGTGAGCCAACCTCCCCCAGCAACAGCCGGAAGTTCAACTTCCACGTCCGGGTCAAGGCTGGCGAAAATCCCTGAAGTTTGCCCCGACCATGGGACAACAAACCTGAGTCTGGACAGGATTCAGTTTGATCCGCGTCGAGAAAACGGCGGTGCTGTTGGAAACGATGAACGCATTGCGATGGGGAATCATGGGTGGTGCCGGGATTGCCCGGAAGAACTGGGAAGCAATCCGGCTGTCCGGCAGTGGCGTGGTGACGGCCGTGGGCAGTCGCGACCTGGGGCGGGCCCAGGCATTCGTGGACCAGTGTCAGTTGGAAGCCCCGTTTGCGGCGAAGCCGGCGGCAGTCGAGGGGTATGAGGCGTTGCTCGCACGGTCGGATGTGGATGCGGTTTACATCCCGTTGCCCACAGGGATCCGGGCGGAGTGGGTGGAACGGGCGGCGGCGGCGGGCAAGCATGTGATGTGCGAGAAGCCCTGCGCGGGCTCGGCGGTGGCGCTCCGGTCGATGCTGGAGGCGTGCCGCAAGGCGGGGGTGCAGTTCATGGACGGAACCATGTTCCAGCACAGTTCACGGCTGGAGGCGGTGCGCCGCGTGTTGGATGACGCGGAACGCTTCGGTGAGCTGCGTCGGGTGAGTTCGGCTTTCAGCTTCCTGGCAGACGATGGGTTCGCGAAGGAGAACATCCGTGGCGATGCGGGATTGGAACCGATGGGATGTCTCGGGGATCTGGGGTGGTACAACACCCGGATCAGTCTCTGGGCACTGGGCTGGAAGCGTCCCGTGCGCGTCAGTGCGCGGTGTCATCGGTGGATGCGGCGCGGGGGCGGAGCGGCGGTTCCTTCGGAGGTCACGGTGGAGCTCGAGTTTGAAGGAGGTGTGACGGCAGCCTTTTATTGTTCGTTCGCTGCGGCCGACCAGCAGTGGGTGCAGTTCAGCGGTACGCGTGGGAGCCTCCGGATTGACGACTTCGTGCTGCCGTTCGATGGCCGTTCCCTGGAATTCGAGACACGGCAGTCGGAATTCGTGGCGAAGGGCTGCGACTTCCGGATGAAGTCAACAGCCCGGGTGGAGGTGGTCCCGGAGGCTCCGACGCGGGATGCGGGTGCGCAGGAATCC
The DNA here is from genome assembly GCA_027489875.1 of Verrucomicrobiales bacterium. Classification (GTDB taxonomy): domain Bacteria; phylum Verrucomicrobiota; class Verrucomicrobiia; order Limisphaerales; family UBA9464; genus UBA6176. The sequence goes on along the minus strand of JAIXZE010000203.1, from coordinate 7,619 downwards.
CGGATGTTCCGCACGTTTGCGGACTGTGTCGCCCGCGGGGCATCCGACGCATTCTGGCCCCGGATCGCGCTGGAGACTCAGGAAGTGCTGGACGCCTGCATGCAGGCGATCGTGGCTACTGGCTTGTCACCCAGCGGATCGCGAGAAGATTGAGGGCGGTGCCGGAACGGAGGTTCAACTTCCGTTTCACATGTTCGCGGTGGGCGTCGACGGTCTTGATGCTGATGTGCAGTTGGCTGGCGATCTCGGCGGTGTTGCAGCCGCGGCCAACCAGTCGGAAGACCTCGAATTCGCGATCGGTGAGGGCGCTGAGCGGAGTGGACGGCGGTGTTGCCTGAGCTCCAGGCCGGGTTTTTGGGCTGTCGGGAGACTGGAACCAAATCTTGCCGTTCAGGACGGCGCGCAGGGCCGTGAGGAGGGTCTTGGTGGGCTCCGCCTTGGCGATGAATCCACGAACGCCAAGGGCCACGGCGCGGTCGGCGTACAGGGTTTCGGAAAGGCTGGAGTGAATCACCACCGGGAGGTTGGGGAACCGGGTCTGGAGTTCCTTGGCGAGGTCGAGTCCGCTGCGGCCGGGAAGATTGATCTCCGTCAGGACGAGGGAGGGCAAGCGACGCTCGACGCTGGAGATCGCCTGGGCTGCCGAGGCGGCTTCTGCGGCGGCTTCGAGGTCATTGGTCTGCAAGAACAGGTGGGTCAGGCCGGTTCGGATGAGCGGATGCTCATCGACGATGAGGATCCGCGCGAGACGCGGCACCCGTTTGGCGGCATTCGATTTCATTCTTCTGTGTTCGATTCGGACATACGGACGGGGGGCGTCTGGTTTCCGGCTCCTTCGTTGGAAACACCCCCGGTGGCCACTCCTTCAAAGCATTCGCCATGACTTGGATGCGTGGCCCTCCATTCACCTCCATTTATTGAAGGCCGGAGAATGCGAAAGGGGGAGATTTCTGGAATGTGGCGAGCTGCGGTCGATGCGGGGCAGGTCGTGGCGGCAGGGTGTCCCCGGTGGTTGCCGAATGTTGATCGGGTGAGTTGGGAATCGCCCGCTGGAGAGGCGATAGGGTCGGGGCGGAGGGAGAAGGGGGGATTTGAGCCAACGGATCGAGGGCCTGCGCCGGGTGAGGGCACCCGGCCTCAGGAGGGGGGCGGCGCCGGGTGGGTGCACCCGGCCTGCCGGAACGGGTTGGGCGGCTCAGCGGAGCCGTTTGATCAGGACCTTTGAGTTCCGGCCTGAGATGTCGTAACGCTCGCGCCGAGCCGGGGGGAGGTCGTCGGGGGAGGCCTCGACGAAGCCGGCCTTGTTCTGGAACCAGGTGAAGGCCTGGGTGGACAGGGTGAACAGTTCCGCGAGGCCCTGTTCGCGGGCGCGGCTCTCGACGTACTGGACGAGTTTGCTGCCGATGCCCTGGTTCTCGTGGGAAGGGCTGACAAACAGGAAGGCGAGTTCGCCCTTGTTCTGTTCGGGGTAGAGATGGAGGGCGACGCAGCCGACGGGATTCTTGTCGATTTCGAACAGGAAGTAATCGGCCACCTGACGTTCGATGGCTGCGCGGGTGCGCTTGACGAGTTCCGATGCGGCCATGGGGGCCTTGGTGAGGTTGAGGAGGGTGCCGATGTCCTTCTTCAGGGCGCGGCGGATCTGGGTGTACTCGTTGGCGTAGACGAGGGTTCCGATCCCTTCGTTGGAGAAGACTTCGGCAAGGAGGCCTTCGTCGACGCGTCCGTTGATGATGTGGACGCGGGGAACGCCATGTTCGCAGGCGGCGACGGCGTTGCGGGCCTTGGAGAGGGTTTCCGGGACGAGATCCCCCGGGGTGTGTTCCAGGATGGACTGGAGTTCGGCGACGGGCAGTTGGCGGAGGAGATGGCCTTGCCGGAAGAGACCGTCTGCGGTGGTGATGTAGACCAGCTTCACGGCGCGGAGCTGTGAGGCGAGCGAGAACGCGATGGCGTCGGAGTTGACCCGGAAGGTCTTTCCATCGCCATCGAAGCCGAGCGGCGGGACAACCGGGACGATGCCTTGCTGGAGCAATCCCTGGATCATCTCGGTGTCGACGCGTTCGACCTTGCCCGTGAACTGATGATCGACGCCGCCGACGATCCCGAGGGGGTGGGCGATCACCGCATTGGTGGAGGCAGCGCGGAGGTCGTTTGCCGAAAGGCCCTCCAGCATTTCGTGGGTGAGCCGGTTCGCGGCGGTCAGTGAAAGCTGGAGTGTGGTGGCATCCGTGATGCCTGCGCCGTCGAGGTTCGAGGCGGTGACACCCCGTTCCTCGGCCAGTTGCCGGATTTGCAGCGATGCCCCGTGAACGAGGACCGTGCGGATGTTCAGCGAGCGCAGGACGGCGATATCCAGCAGGAGGTTTGGGAAATTGTCATCGGTGACGATGGCGCCATCGATGGCGATGACGAAGGTCTTTTCCCGAAACCGGGGGATGTAGCGGAGGATACCCCGCAGGTCGGTCGGCTTCACGAGATCGGATCGGTCTGCATGTTTCCCCAAGGACTACGAAAGGTGGAGGATGGAGCAAGGCGGAAGTTCACCTTGAATTTGACGTGCGTCTGATTGCGTCGGAAGATGCACGCCGATCTCCCGATGACTTGTACCACCACGCCAGAGCGTGTCGCAGCCCTTTGGAACCTGTTGCGGACGCCGGAGCTGCCAGAACTGGATCAACGATCCAGGGCTGGAGTGGTTCCCTGCCGACAACTCGAGGTCCGCCTGCGGAGCCTGTGTGGGGAGCTGGGGCTTGGGCCTGAGACCACCGAGCGCGTGCTGGCTGCGGGGCTGCTGTATCACGATCACCACAACGAAGCGCACGATCTGGTGCAGGACATGACGGACCCGGAAGGTGCGGTGATCCACGCGATTGTTCATCGCCGTGAGCCGGACTTCTGGAATGCCCGGTATTGGTATCGTCGGGTGGGGGATCATGCGGTTTATCGGTGGATGACACCGCGGGTGCTGGAACTGGCGGGGACGGAGGCGACGCAGGGGGTGGCGAAGCGGTTGGTGATGTCCGGGACGTTGGATCCATTGGCATTGGTGGACGCGTGTGAGTCGGTGGTCCGGAAGCCGGCGTCCGATCCCGTGGTCCTGTTCCTGCGGCGATTGCAGCATGCGGAGTTCGAGGGCCTGATGGATCATCTGGTGGCGGGTTGAGGGCGCGGTTGCGCTGGGAGAAGGGGGCGGGCAGGGTCTGGGGTTCCGCGGGTGAGCGGAGCTGATGATTGATTTCTGGACGGTGTTTTCTGCGGTGATGCCCGTGTACTGCCTTGTTGCGGTGGGTGTCTTCCTGCGCAAGGCGGACTGGCTGACGCATCAGGCGGATGAAAGCCTGATCCGGGTGGTGGTGAACGTGCTGACGCCTTGCCTGATCCTGGACAATGTCCTCAACAACGAGGCGCTGCGGCGTGCGGACAACCTGCTCCTTCCCCCCTTGTTCGGGTTTTGCGGGATCGTGGTGGGCGTGGGCGTGGGTTGGATGGTCCGGAGGTGGGTGGGGGCCTCCAATGTGCGTGAGGAACGCACGTTCGCGTGCGCGACCGGATTCCAGAATTACGGGTATGCGGCGCTTCCGCTGGTGATCAAACTCTTCCCGCGTGAGACGACGGGGGTGCTGTTCCTCCACAACCTGGGCGTGGATATTGCGATGTGGACGGTGGGGTTGGTGACCCTGGGGCACGCGGGGCTGACGGATTGGCGCAAGCTGGTGAATGCGCCGTTGGTGGCAATCGTGGCGGGTGTGGTCCTGAACCTGGGAGGGATCCGATTGCCGGAGTTCCTCCAGACGAGCAACCACATGCTGGGGGTCTGCTGTTTTCCCCTGGGATTGATCCTCATCGGGGCAACGCTGGCGGAGACGACCGGGCAGCTGCGATCGGGTGGAGGGTGGCGGTTGATGCTCAGTGGATGTGTCGTCCGCTGCGGGATCACGCCGATCCTGTTGTTGATGGGGGCCCGTTACCTGCCGGCGTCGCTGGAACTGAAGCAGGTGTTGCTCATCGAGGCCGCGATGCCGGCGGCGGTGTTTCCCATCGTCCTCGCGAGGCATTACGGAGGCGACACGCTGACGGCGGTCCGCGTGGTGGTGGCGACGTCCGCGATCGGATTCGTGACGATCCCGATGTGGGTGCGGTTCGGGCTTGGCTTCGTGTTGGGGAAGCGCTGAGAGGCCCGGGGAAGCGGATCACCGACGTTCCAGGGCGAGGACGGTGTTGTCCGCCAATCCACAGGTTCCGAGAAGAGCTTCGACGCCTGAGATGGCGTGGCGTACCGGTGTGAGGAGGGGGTTGTTCTTGTAGCCGGTGGTCTTCCGGAGCAGGCGGGCGCGTTCCTCATCCGGGACAAAGCGTCCGTCGCTGCGGGCGTCCTGCACGATGACGATGGGATTGAAGTGCATCGACGTGGTGTGGAGGACGCGGGTTGCGGGAAGGGTGGACGCGAGGCGTCCGAGGGTCCCGGCCGTGAAGTAGTTGAGGTGTTGCGGGAAGATGTAGCGGTAGCGCTGGCCGAGGAGGCGGACGGCGAGCGAGCGGAAATTGGGAACGAGGACGAAGCAGCGGCCGCCGGGGCGGAGGAGTTCCATGGCGCGGCGCAGGAACCGGCCCGGATCCATCAGGTGTTCGGCCACGGCCCAGAAGGTGATGGCATCCAACGGGGCGGGGCCGAAGTCGGTGTCGAGGAACGAGGTCCGGAGGACGCGCACGCCCTTGCTTTCGGCGTGATCCAGGGCGGGGCCGGAGACATCGATGCCCGTGGCCTCGTATTCGCCCGGGTAGCGCGCCTGCAGGTGGAATAGGAAGGCACCCGTGGAACAGCCAACGTCGAGGACGCGGCCCTGTGGCACGAACCGGCGGAAGAGTCGGATCTCACGGGAGAACCGGACGGGGTTGTAATCGCTCTGAAGCTTGTCCGGGGACAGGTAGAACGGAGTGCCGAGTTGGTCGTACCGGGAGCCGTCCGCCCAGTCCTCCTCGACCGGGTTGACGTAGACCATGGAGCAGTGGCGGCAGCGGACGAGTTGGAGGCCGTGCTTGTTGAAGAGGGCGGTGTGGTCCGGACCGGCGCAGACGGGGCAGGGGCGTTGGAGGAGGCGCGCAGGCACGGTCGGCGGGCGGGATCAGGGGGTTTCGGTGCGTGCGGCGAAATCCCGCAGGCCAGCGAGAACCTCCCGGAAGTCCGGAGGCAAGGGCGCGTCGAACTCGCAGAACCGGCCGTTGCGCGGATGGCGGAAGGCAAGCCGCCGGGCATGCAGCATCTGGCGCGCGGCCGTGATGCCGGTCAGTTCCGTGAGGCGCTTGCTGGCGGCCTTTCCGTAGACTTCGTCGCCGAAGACGGGGAAGCCGATGTGCTGGAAGTGCACACGGATCTGATGGGTGCGTCCGGTGTGCAACTTGGCTTCGACAAAGGCGGAGCCGGGGAGACGTTCGAGCCGTTGGTAGGTGGTCCGGGCGAACCTTCCTGCCGGGACGACGGCGATCTGCTGACGTCGGGTCGGATGGCGGGCGAGATTGGCGCGGATGTCGCCGACGGCGGGATCGAGGGCTCCGCAGACGATGGCCTGGTAGAACTTCTCCACCTGACGGAGCTGGAACTTCTCGGTGAGGGCGATGTGGGTTCGATCGTTCTTGGCGACAACCAGGCAGCCGGAGGTGCCGAGGTCGAGACGATGGACGATCCCGGGCCTTTCGACGCCGCCCACGCCGCTGAGTTGGCCTGCGCAATGATGGAGGAGCGCGTTGACGATGGTGCCGTCATCGTGGCCGGCCGAGGGGTGGACGACCAGTTCGGCGGGCTTGTTGATGACGATCAGGTCTTCGTCCTCGAAGAGCACTTCGAGCGGGATGTCCTGGGCCTGGGCCTCGGCAGCCCGGGGAGCGGGCCAGAGGATGGTGACGACCTCGCCGGTATGGGGCGGATGGGTGGGCTTGACGAGGCTGCCATCGACCTTGATGCGGCCGTCGATGATGAGGCGTTGGATCGTCGCCCGCGAGACTCCGGGGAGGAGCGTCGCCAGATGACGATCGAGGCGTTCGCGGGGGAGGGACAGTTGGAGGACGAGGGTATCGGGCTGGGACATGCGGATGATTTAGGCCGCGGCCGGTCCACCCTCAGGACGGCGTTGGCGGAGGACAAACCAGAGGGCGAGGCCTGCGATCAGGATCAGCAGGCTCGTGCTCTGGCCAGGTGTGAAACGGAGGGCGGAGGGATCGGAAACGAAAGCGTAGTCGCCGCGGAACCATTCGGTGATGGAGCGGATGATGGCGTAGGCGACGAGGTAGGCGGCGAACACAGCCCCATCAAACGGACGTCGGGCGTGGAAGGCCACGAGCCCGGCGCACAGGGCGAGGTTGAGTGCGGCTTCGTACAATTGGGAAGGGTGGACTGCGGCCTCGAACGGCAGGGTCCCCTTGGGGAAGCGCACGGCCCACGGCAGGTCGGTCGGCCGGCCATGGCAGCACCCGTTGAAAAAGCATCCAAGCCGCCCGAACACATGGCCGAGGGCGATCCCTGGAGCGAGGCAATCGCCGATGCGCCAGATGGGGAGTTTCTTGAAGTGCAGGTAGGCGATGGCGGTCAATGCAGCCCCTGCGAGTCCGCCGTAGAACACGAGCCCACCCTTCCACACCTGGAACACCTCGCCGAATGGACGCCCGGCGAATTGTTCGTCCCAGTAGCTGACAACGTAGACGATCCGGGCACCGATCATGCCCCCGGCCAGGATCCACGGCACGACGAGATCGCTGATGATTCCGGAGGGGATGCCCGCGCGTTGGCCGCATCGATTCGCGATCCAGAGTCCAGCCATGAAACCGAGGCCGACGAGGAGGCCGAAGGTATGGAGGGAAAAGCCTCCGATCTCGATGAGGGTGCGGTACACGGCGATCCTGGGTCAGGGTTTCGGCACCAACGGCCAGGCGGTCAGCGACAGTGGGTCGCGGACATACAGGATCCCGCCGTGATAGGCTGGGTGGGAGTAGGTCTTTCCGGATGCCTGGAATCGGGCGATCTCGGTATAGGCCTGCGGCGCGGCCTTGAGGAGACGGACCTCGCCGGAATCGAGTTGGACCAGCAGATGGCGTGCGTCGGCGATGACGTTGGCGACGGCCCCGAATCCCTGTTCGTCCCAGGCGACCTTCCCGGATTTGGGATCGAAGCAGATGAAGTTCTTCGAGGGACCCAGACCGAATCCCCAATCGCCGACGACGACCGGGCTGGAGAGGTTGATGTTGAGGTTGCGGACCAACCACCGCTGCGTTGACGCAAAGGTTTCACCGGACGCGGTGATGGACTGGCATCGCAGCCCGGTCGTGTGGCTGGCGAACAGGACATCGTCCCCGAGGATGACGGGGGTCAGGACGTTCCGGTTGGCGCCGGTCTGGAAGGAAGTCCTCCAGAGGAGATTTCCTGAAGCCACGTCGAGACCCACCAACCCCTGGACGGTGGCGGTCACGAATTGACGACGACCGGCGAGGGTGGCGACGACCGGGGACGAGTAGGCGGTGTGGTCGTCCAGAGCCTGCCACAGCTGTTTCCCGGTGCGTTTGTCGACGGCGATGATCGACCTGCCGTTGAGGGCGCTGGTCTGAAGGAAAAGTCGGTCTCCGTCGAC
>JAIXZE010000015.1 GCA_027489875.1 Verrucomicrobiales bacterium | reverse complement strand
TTCCTGTCCGTCAACGTTCCCGAGGTGCGCGTCCGCCTGAAGCAACTCGATCGCCACACCCTGATCCACACACTGCGCAGCTACGAACGTTACACCCGTTACGACGCGCGCTACTCGAAGGACACGGTCCCGGGCGGGCCCCTCGACTACGCTGGCGTCCCGGGGCGCACGATCCTCGACACCAACCTTCCCGTCGCCGGTGCCGTCGACGAACCCGTGACGACCTCCCTGCCGTGGAACCGCCTCGTTCCGCAATCGACCAAGGGAGCCTTCTTCATCGAACTCGACCGCCACGGCTTACCCGAATCCATTCATCCCTCCGGCACCGCTGTCGGGCCTCAGGCCATCGTCCAACTCACCGACATCGGGATCGCGACGAAGGCGGGGCGGCGCGAAGTCCGGGTCTGGCTCTTTTCCCACGAGACGGCGCAACCGATCCCCAACGCCCGCGTGACCCTCTGCACCCACGAGAACGAGGTGCTGGCGGAGGCGCGCACCGGCAGCGACGGCACCGCCGTCCTTCCAAGGCTTCCGAAGGCCCAGTGGATCCAGGCGGAAACCGACGACGATCTCCACGCCGAACCCCTCGACGCCGGCACGCTCCCTCTGTGGTCATTCGGCATCCAGGGATCCGGGCGGACCACGGATCCGCTGCACCTGTTCGCCCACACCGACCGCGAAGCTTATCGGCCCGGCGAGGAACTCCGCTTGAACGGCCTCGCACGGACGCTGGGCACGAACGGCTGGGAATTCCCCAACCACGATCACGTCCAACTCGAGCTCCGCAATCCGCGCCACGAAGTCGTGCTCCGGACCAATCTCGCGCTGCGGGAAGCCGGACGCCTCGCGTGGTCCTGGAAGACGCCCACCGGGGCCCGAGGAACCTATACCGCCGCCCTGTCCACCACCCAGTCGCAGGGCGGCACGGAACTCCAGTTCGAGGTCCGGGACTTCCAGTCCCCAGCCTTCGAAGTCTCGATCGCCCACCAACCGGTCTATGCGCCGGCTTCCGGGATCCGCTTTCCCGTGTCCGCCCGATACCTCTTCGGACAACCGCTGAGCCACGCGCGCATCGCGTGGTCGGCGGACGCTTCCGACAGTCGGTTCGAACCCGAGGGTTGGACCGGATTCCACTTCGGCCCGGACGATCGTCACCGCGACGCCGCTGGCGAACGCGTCTCGTCCGGCAGCGTTACACAAACCGGCGTCGCCACCCTCACCGGGAACGAACCGGTGCTCCTGGAGCCTGTCCTGCCACTGAACCCGGTCGCGCCCCAACCCCAACGACTCAACCTCACCGCCGAAGTCACCGACCTCAACCAGCAGACGGTCGCGCAGGGCATCGAAACGGTCCGTCATGCCTCCGACTTCTACCTCGGCTTCCGCTGGGTGGAGCGCGAGGAAGCGGTCCTCGCCACCAACACACCGCTCCGGGCGCACGTGATCGCCGTGGGCACCGATGGCAAACCCTGGCCACGCACCGTTCCGGTCACGGTCACCGTCTCCCGCGTGGAATGGGCCTCGGTCGCCGTGCTGCGCGCCGGCAAAACCATCGGGTACGAAAACCACGCCACGATGGTTCGCCTCAGCGAGTCCCAGATTTCCTCGGATCCCTCCGCGGCCACCGCCGGCAAGTGGGATGCGGCACCGGATGCTTCCGGCTGGACGCTGCCGCCGCAATCCACACCCGGGACCTATCAGGCCGAATTCCGGGCCACGGACGAAGCCGGTCGGCCCGTGCTGACGAGTGTCGTCTTCCACGTCAGTGGCGACGCGCGCGTGGCTTGGCACCAGCGCAATGGACTGAGCCTTGAACTCATCCCCGGTCGTGCGTCCCACCAACCCGGTGAACACGCCACCCTGCTGGCGCGCACCCCGTTCAGCGGCACGGCGTGGATCACCCTAGAACGCGAGGACGTCCGCGTCTCGCTCGTCACTAATCTCACGGGCAACGCCCCGGGCCTCCATCTGCCCATCGACGCCGCGGACATCCCCAACACCTACGCCTCGGTGACACTCATCCGCGGCCGTGCCGGCAACCCCCACGAACATCCCATGCCGGAATGGCGGGTTGGGTTCCTCGAACTCCCGGTGCCCCCCGATCGCGACCGGCTCCACATCAGCTTCGACACGCCCACCCGCCCCGTGGCTCCCGGCGAAACCGTGCGTACCTCCCTGCGTGTCACCGACGCCGCCGGCAACGCTGTGCCGCAGGCCTGGGTCACGCTGTACGCCGTCGACGAGGGTTACCTCCAGATCAAGGGCACCGGGGTTCCCGATCCGCTGGCGGCCTTCAACGCCCAACGTCCGCTCGAGGTGGAAACCTCCCTTTCCCTGCATCGACTCCTCGACGAAGACCCCGAGCGCCGCTCCTTCGACAACAAGGGTCACATGGCCGGTGGTGGCGGACGCTCGCAGCAGCAGCGTTCCCGTTTCATCCCCTGCCCTTACTGGAACACCGATCTGCGCACCGACGCCGACGGGCGTGTGTCCGTGTCGTTCGAGGCACCCGACAGCCTCACCCGGTACCGACTCGTCGCCCTCGCCACCGACGGTCCCGCACGGATGGGTTCGGGATCCGACCAGTTCGAGGTCCGCAAGCGCCTGATGATCGAGTCGGCATTGCCGCGCTTCGCCCACGTGGGCGACCAACTCGCCGCGCGTACGCTGGTCTTCAACACGACGACAAACGACCTCAGCGTCGACGTCCGCTGCCAACTGCCTTCGAACGTCGCCTTTGTCTCCAACGCTCCAGCCAGCCTCCAGGTCAAGGTCCCAGCGAACAGCGCGAAGTCCGTCGAGTTTCCCGTGATCTTCACCCAGGCCGGAAACGAGCCCTGGCAATTCCGCGCCGAAGCTGCGGGCTTGAACGACGGCGTCACCGCCGCGCTCGTCGTCACGCACGCCGAACCCTCGCAACGCGAGGTCCGATCCTTCCGCGTGGCAGGCACCGGCGGTTCCCTCACGGAAGGCTTCAACCCGGCGCTGCTGGAATCCGCCGAATCGATCCAGATCCGCGTCGCTGCGTCTCCCCTGGGCCTGATCGGCGAAAGCATCCATCAGCTCGTCCATTACCCGTACGGGTGTGTGGAACAGACCGGTTCCAGTCTCCTGCCGTGGATCGCGCTGAAGGATTTCCCGACGCTCATTCCCACCGGTGCCGGGCTCCCGACGAACGCGATGGTCGCCATCAACGCCGGCGTCGAACGGTTCTGGACGATGCAAACGCCCCAGGGCGGCCTGGGCTATTGGCCCGGCGACAGTGCGCCGCTGCGGTGGGGCAGCGCGTATGCCGCCTGGATCCTGGCACTGGCGCGCCAGGCCGGGGCCGACGTCGCCCAACCCAAGTTCGACAAACTGCTCGAATGGCTCGATGCCCAGTGGAAGGCCGACGCCATTGCCATCGGGCCCGAGGTCCTCCACGAACGCTGCGTCACCGCCCTCGCCCTCGCCACCGCTGGCAAACCTGCGGCCACCCTCCACGACCGACTCCATGACGAGCGCGATTCCCTCAGCATGGAGGATCGTGGGCTCCTCGCGCTGGCGTTGATCCACACCGACCGCAACGACCCGCGCATCCGCAAGCTCCTCGCGATGCCCGCCAAGGCCGACGACCTCTTCGGTTACTTCGGCAGCCAACCGCGCCTCCTCGCCATCCGTCTCCTCGCGGAAACCCGGCTCGATCCAGCCTCCGCATCAACGCTCGACCTCACGGCGAAGCTCATCGCCGAACAACACCAGGGACACTGGCGGACGACGCAGGGCAATGCCTGGGCGTTCCTGGCCCTCGCGACCCAATCCCTCCAGGCCTCCCAGCCCGGACCCGTCACCGGAAGCATCGAACTCTCCGACATCTCCGCGCCGTTCACGTTGAACCCGCTTCTGCCCGTCGTCCGCCTGGAACGGGCTTTCGCCACCAACGGCACCGCACGCGTCGCCCGGCACGACGGTTCCCAACCCCTCTTCGTCGAGGTCACCCTCGTCGCCCGTCCCACGCCACCGCGCGACACCGCCGTCGAGGTGAACTCCGGCTTCCAGATCCAACGCACCTTCCAACGCCTCGACGCCCAGAACCAACCCGGACCCGTCAATGATCTCCAGGTCGGCGATCGCGTTCTGGTCACCCTGCGCATCGACGCCGCGGAAACCGCCGCATACGTCGCCATCGAGGATCCGCTCCCCTCCATCCTCGAACCGGTGCAGGGCGTGTTCCGCACCGAAGGCACGCGAAACACGCTGCCGGAACTCTCCTTCGACCATCGCGAGGTCCAGACGGATCGGATGCTCTTCTTCCAGAATTTCCTCAGCGAAGGACGCCACACGATCCGTTACCTCGCCCGCGTCCGCGCCGCCGGGAATGCCGTGGCCGCACCGGCCCGCATCGAGGCCATGTACGAACCCGACCGCTTCGGATTCTCGAGCGCGCGTCGTCTCCGGGCCGCGGCGCTTCCATGACCGGCCAACCCACGCGATCCGACCCAGGACGATCGCCCGCGATGGCTCCGCGCCGTCGCTGGGATTCGTTCCGGCGTCGCGCATTCGCAACACTCCTGAGCCTGTTCGCGCTCGCGATCCTCGGGCGACTGCTGCTCCCGCTCCTGCCGTTGCCGAAAGGTCTCGCCGATCCCGCGGTCACCCAACCACCACTGGAAATCCTCGATCGACACGGGGCTTCGCTCCGACTCGCTCCGGCCACCAACGGACTCATCACACGCCCACTCGCCGAAGCCGACGTTCCGCGCAGCGTCATCCTTGCGACCCTCGCCGCCGAGGACGCCCGGTTCTTCCATCATCCCGGGGTGGATCCGCTCGCGACCGTGCGCGCGCTCGGCCAATGGATCCGTCACGGCCGCGTCATCAGCGGCGCGTCCACGGTCAGCCAACAGCTCATCAAGCTGGCTCAACCTCGCCCGCGAACCCTCCGCACCAAGCTGGTCGAAGCCGTGCTCGCCCTGCGTCTCGAAACCGCATGGGACAAGGACCGTATCCTGCGCGCCTACCTCGGCCGCATCGATTACGGCAACCGCTGCGCCGGGCTCACCGCTGCGGCCCAGCACTACTTCGCCAAGGCTCCCGCCGAACTCAGCCTCGCCGAAGCCGCCTTCCTCGCCGGCCTTCCCCAGGCTCCCTCCCGACTCAACCCGCGTGTCCGCTTCCCACGGGCCAAGGCCCGCCAGGAATGGATCCTCCGCCGTTGCCGCGATCTCGATTGGATCAACGAGGACACCCTCGCCACCGCACTCGCGGAACCGATCCATCTGGCCCGCGCTCCCGTCCATTCCGTCGCGCCGCACTTCATTGAGTTCGTCCTCGCTTCCCACCGCGCCATCGCCACCCGGGAACCACTCCGCACCACGCTCGACCCCGCCTTGCAGCGGGAGTGCGAGGACATCGTACGCACCCAACTCGCCGCCATCCGCGACAGGAACGCCCACGAGGCCTCCGTCGTCGTCCTCCACAATCCCAGCGGCGAACTCCTCGCCATGGTCGGTTCTCCCGACTGGTCCCACCCCACGCACGGCCAGGTGAATGGAGCCCTCGCCCGACGTTCCCCGGGCTCGGCCCTCAAGCCATTTGCCTACCTCCTCGCCTTCATGGACGGGGCGCAGGCCGGCGAAATCACCCCGGATATCCGCACCACCTTCCCGACACCCACCGGACGCTTCGAACCCGCGAATTACGACCGCCATTTCCGCGGCCCCGTGAGCCTCCGCCGAGCCCTCGCCAACTCCCTCAATATCCCCGCCGTCCGCATCCTCGACGAACACGGCGGTGCGCCGCGACTGCTCCAGATCCTCCACGCCCTCGGCCTGTCCACCCTCGACCGCGGCCCGGAACATTACGGCCTCGGACTGACCCTCGGGGATGGCGAAGTCCGCCTGCTCGATCTCGCCAACGCCTACGCTACACTCGCCCGCCGCGGCCTCCATCGGCCCGTCATCGTCCGAAATTCCACCGCCCCCGCACCCACCCGCCAAGTCCTGCCCCCCGATGAATGCTGGCTGATCGCCGACATCCTCGCCGACCCCACCGCACGCGCCGACGCCTTCGGGCTGTCGAGTGTCCTGAACACGCCCTTCCCCCTCGCCTGCAAGACCGGAACCTCTTCAGCCTTCCGCGACAACTGGGCCTTCGGATTCACCCCGGAATTCACCGTCGGGGTATGGATCGGAAACTTCGACGGCTCACCCATGACCGACATCTCCGGCGTCACCGGAGCGGCCCCGATCCTTCGGCAGGTTTTTGAATTCCTGCACGAACACCACGGCACGGGTGATTTCACGCCCCCCGCGAACGTGGTCAGCGCCATGATCGATCCGCTCACCGGGCGCACGCCCCATTCCGCGGCACTCGGACAGAGCGAGGTCTTCCTCCACGGCCAACGCCCCGCCCCCGCACAACCCGACGCCCACGACTCCGACGGAACCGTGCGCCTGCCCTTGCTGTATCGGGACTGGTTCCAATCGGCCGACAACCGCCTGGGCCACCGAGTTCGGCTTGCCCACGCCGAAGACCGCCCGTCCTTGGGCAACCTGCGCATCCTCTCGCCCCAGCCGGGTTCGGTGTACTTCCTCGATCCGGACCTCCCCGCGGACGCGCAGCGGATCCGGTTGAATGCCTCGGAAGCGGCAGCGTGGTCCTGTCCCACGCTGAAATTGGAAACACACCCCAACGGATTCCAGGCCTTCCTGAGCGTCGGCCGCCACCACCTACGCGCCGTGGACGGCACCGGCACCGTATCCGCCGAAACCTGGATCGAAGTCCGCCGGCGGTGATCGCCCCTCGCGCCCGTGACCCCACTGGACCCGGGCACACTCGACGAGGGCACACTGGACGGGCTGAGAGGGCGAAACGTGACACTGCTCCCGCATGGAACGGGGTGGCGACGTCCGGATACAAACACGGGCAAAGTCCCGCGTTCGTCCAGATTCCAACGCATCCGTCACACCCCCAGCCAAACCCACCAGCAACCCACCCCGATGGCCGCCAGCGCCGATGCCCGCACCAACCCACGGTAAACCCGTTGGTGACCGTCCACGAACCACCGCCCCAGCATCCCAAGGAAGGCCGAGAAACCCGCCATCGCCAGCACCGTACCCCCGGCAAACCCCAGCAGATAACCTCCCGCCGACATCCAATCCGGCAACGCCAACGTCGGAAGCACACCGAGGAAGTGCGAACTGCCCGCCAACCCGTGCAGGGTTCCAATCCCAAAGGCTGCGTGCGGATGTCCCTTGCCGGCACCATGGGCTGCGGGAGCCGCGTGCTCATGGCCGGGACCGTGGAAGTGCACGTGATCGTGCTCGGAGCCACCGTGCTCATGACGGTGCGCATGCACCTCGACCTGGAGGACGCGGCGCAGCGCCCACAAACCGATCCCGATCAACATCACGCCCACCAACCGCTCGCTCCACGCGGAAATCCGATCCAGTGGGAGGGACTCGCGCAACGCAAAGCCCAGAACCCCGACCAAGGCCACCCCTGCGCTGTGGCCGATGCCCCACCGCGCTCCACTCCGCCAGGAATCCCGATGCTCCCGCACCGCAAGCGGGGCCACCGCGGCAAGATGGTCCGGTCCGGAAACCACATGAACCAGTCCCGCCACCATTCCCGTGAGTACGACAAGCATCGTGGCCTCGGAGTCTGCGGGGTTCCCACCCCAGCGCAACCTTCAATCCAAGACGCCGCTGACCGGATGCCCGCTCTAGCCCGGGTGCCCTCACCCGGCAGATGCGCGAAGCTGTAGGCCGGGTGCCCTCACCCGGCGTTCTCCCAAAGCCTCTCCCCTCGAAACGGGGTGGCGACGTCCCCGTCGCCCTCTCCAAAAGCTCCTCCCAACGGCGATGAAGACATCGCCTCCCCGTTCCTGATCCCAAACCGGGGTGGCGACGTCCTCGTCGCCATTCCAGAGCCTGTCCCAACGCGATGAGGACCTCGCCGCCCCTCAATCATGCCCCCTGAACCAAACCTTCATTCCCTCCTGCGCATCCCCTATCCTTCGTCCCATGCGTTCTGGAATCGCCCTGACGTGCTCGCTCTTCATTGCCACTGCGGCCCTCGCCCTGCTTCCCGGCTGCGCCTCGCTCCGTCCCGAGACCGAGGACTTTGACGTCACCCTGGTGAACCTCGCCTCCGAAGGCGGCGGTGCTGGCGTCGGTGAGGCCGCCCTCCGTTTCACCATCCGACTCCAGAACGCCACTCCCGACCCCGTTACCCTCACGGGCTCCGCCCACAAGATCTACCTCAACGACGTCTACGTCGGACAGGCCCTCGACGGCGGGCGGGTTGAAGTCCCACGACTGGGTACGGTGACGCAGGACGTGACCGTCCATCTCAGCACCTTCAAGCTCGCCCGCGCATTCTACGGCGTTTACCGCACCCAACGGGCCTCCTACCGGGTCTCCTCCACCCTGTACGGCACCCGATCCACCATGCGGACCCGCAAGGAAGGCTCGATCGACCTGCAAGGCCTCCAACTCCCGCCCCCGCCATCCCAGCCGTAGGGGCCGGGGAAAGTTCCCAGTTCCCAGTCTCCAGTTGCCAGAAACCGATGCGCCGCGTGGGGTCACGCAGCCTACAATCCCCCAAGCTCCCAGATCCGGATCCAAAGATGTTACCGCAGGGTTCTGACACCTGAAGTCAGCGGTTGTGCCTTTGGAGACGCATCCCCCCGGACATGCATCCCGCGCCCGCCCTCGCCGCAACGCGGCACACGGCGACAGCCCGGGGTGGAGCGGAGCGGAACCCTGGGTCACCCACCCCAGGACACCTCGCCCCAACGGGGCGAACGGTGACCACACGAACCCTCTCCCGTGTGCCCCTTCAGGGCACAGAGCAGGTTTTATGGCGTGGTCCCCGGGGTTCCACCCCGTGCTTTCACCGGTTGCCCCTTCGGGGCACGGGAACGGTACGCGCCAGCTTTCACACCGAGTTCCCAGTTTCCAGTCGCCAGTTCCGAGAACCCACGCCAGTGCGCCTCTGGAAACCGGGAACTGGAACCTCGCAACTCCCCACTCCGTGACGCCTTCCTGCCGTCCCGGTCAAAAACACGCTCCCGACGAAATCTGCGTTTGAACGCGCGCCCCGGGTGCGCGTCTATGGCCCATTCCGTCGCTTGATTCGTGTGAAACGTCCAGGGTCCATCCGTCCATCGCCTGCCGCCACAGCCGTTTTCGTTGCCGTGGTCCTCGCGGGTTGTAGTTCCGCACACTACCGGAAGTCCGCGGATCGCGAGGCCGCGCGGCTCATCCAGGAAAAAACCCCAGCCGTGCGGAACATGGACACGAACTTCACCATCGAAGTCCGTCCTCCCGTGGATCTCTCGGCCTTGCCGCGCGCGGCGGCTCCGCCCGAGTTCCTCGGTGAGGAAGGCGCGGCCGAACGCGACTGCCACCAACTCGACCTGCTGACCGCGCTCGACCTCGCCGTCCGGCAAAGCCGCGAGTACCAGGCCCGCAAGGAGCTCGTCTACCTCAACGCCCTCGATCTTTCCCTCGCCCGACAGCGTTACACGCCCCTCTTCTCCGGCAGCGCAGGCTCCTTTGCCCAGGGCTCCACCCCGCAACCGGTCTTCGGCACCGATCCCATCACCGGCCAACCCACCGTTGTCGCCCGCAGCGATTCCACGCTCATCCGAACCTCTGGACGGCTTGGAGCCTCCTGGCTCCTCGCCAGCGGTGCCCGCCTCACGACCGCCTTCACCACCGATTTCCTCCGCTACCTCGCCGGCAACCGCGACATCGTCGGCTCCGAACTCAGCGGCTCCATCGTCGTTCCCCTGCTGCGTGGCGGCGGGTACGCCGTGACCCTCGAAAACCTGACCTCGGCCGAACGCAGCCTCCTCTACACGCTCCGCGAGTTCGCCCAGTATCGGAAGGATTTCACCGTCGACACCGCCGCCAGCTACTACGGCGTCCTCCAGAACCGCGACGCCGCCCGCAACGCCTGGACCGATCTCCAGCGCTCCCGCCAGAACGTCGAACGCGAGCAGGCCTTCGCCGCCGAAGGCCTCCGTCCCCTCGCCTCCCTCGACCAGTTCCGTCAGGCCAGCCTGACGTCCGAAACCCGCTGGATCGAAGCCGTCCGCAACTACCGCGACTCCCTCGACCGCTTCAAGATCACCCTCGGCGTCCCGCTCGACACCCGCCTCGTCCTCGACGATCGCGAACTCGAGAACCTCCGCATCCAGGATCCCACCATCCCGCCCGGCCTCGCCCTCGACGTCGCACAATCCCTCCGACTCGATCTCCAGAACGGACGCGACCGCGTCGAGGACGCCACCCGCCGGATCAAGGTCGCGCGAAACGGTCTCCGTCCCCAACTCGACGTCCGCGGCGGCGCCAACATCGCCGGCAACAGTTCTCAGGGATTCCGCCTACCCGATCCCGGGAACTACCAGTGGAACGCCGGCATCGACCTCGACCTGCCGTTGAACCGCAAATCCGAGCGCAACGCCTACCGCAGCGCCTTCATCGCGCAGGCCCGCGCTGAGCGGGAATTCTCACTCCAGGTCGATCAGGTCCGGCTCCAGATCGCCTCCGACTGGCGCGCCCTCGACCAGGCCCGGCGCAACCACGCCAACGGCGAACTCGCCGTCCAACTCGGCGAACGGCGCGTCGAGGAACAGGCCCTCCGCATGGATCTCGGCCGCGGCGTCACCCGCGACCTCCTCGACGCGCAGGCCGATCTCATTGCCGCCCGCAACAACCGCACCGCGGCCATCGTCGCCCACTCCATCGCACGCCTCCGTTACTGGCGCGACATGGGCCTCCTCCACATCCGCGATGACGGCACCTGGGACGAGGGAACCACCCTCCAGGGCTACCCACCCGCCGGTGCCACCAACGCCCTTCCATCCGCCCCGAACTCCCAGCCACCGACGGTTCCGCAACCTCCCAGTGAAGGCCGCGTGCCCTCACGCGGCGCTGCCCCGAACTCCCAATCGCCGACGGTTCCGCAACCTCCCAGTGAAGGCCGCGTGCCCTCACGCGGCGCTTCCCCGAACTCCCAGCCACCGACGGTTCCTCCACAGCCATGAGCTCCCCTGCCTTCCTCAAATCCACCCGCGGCCGATGGATACTCGGAGCCCTCGCCGCCGCCGGAATCCTCGTCTGGTTCCTGCGACCCGCCGGTGCGGACTCCAAGGCCTCCACCTTCACCGCACGCCGTGGCCCGCTCGACATCACCGTGCTCGGCGGCGGCTCGGTCGAAGCCCTCGAATCGTGGCAGATCCGGTCCGAGGTCCGCGGCGAGCCCGTCAAGATCCTGAAGCTCGTCGAGGAAGGCACCCTCGTCAGCGAGGACGACGTCCGCACCAACAAGGTCCTCGTCGAACTCGACGCCTCCAAGATCCAGCAATCGCTGCTCAACCAGGACATCTCCTTCCAGACCACGCTTGCTGGACTGACCGAGGCCCAGCAGGGCTATGAGATCCAACTGAACCAGGGCCGCGTCGACATGCGCGGCGCCGAACAGGACGCCAAGTTCGCCTTCATGGACCTCGAAAAGCTCCTCGGCCGAAAGATCACCGCCGAACTGGTCCAGAAACTCGACCTCATCGACCGCCCCGACACCAATCTCCTCGCCCGCGCGGAATCCGGCGAACTGGAGCCCGACACCGACCCCGGCGACACCGTCGGCACCACCAACGCCCGGGTCCGCGTGAACTCCACAGCCCCCGCCCGCGTCGTGGTCGACTTCACCCAGTACGCCAACGTCGACCTGCTCGGCGACGGCACCGCCAAGCAGGAACTCCGCAAGCGCGAGGATGAATTGCTCGTCACGAAGACCGCCCTTGGCCAGGCCCAGACCAAGCTCGCCGGCACCCGGCGCCTCTTCGAAAAGGGCTTCGTCACCAAGACCGAACTCGAAAACGACCAGATCTCCGCCGACCAGGCCCACCTCAAGGTCGAGTCCGCCCAGACCACCCTCGACCTCTACCTCCGGTATGAGTTCACCAAGAGCGCCGAGGAAACCCTTTCGAAGTATGAGAAGGCCCTCCGCACCCTCGAACGCGTCCGCAAGGAAGCCGTCTCCAAGCTCGCCCAGTCCGCTGCCAAGATGAAGTCCGCCGAGCGCCGCTACCGCATCGAGAAGGAGAACCGCGACGAACTCGCCGGCCAGATCCAGAAGGCCGTCATCACCGCGCAGAAACCCGGCCTCGTCGTCTACGGCGGCAACGACAACATGTGGTGGGGCGGCAACGAACCCATCCGCGTGGGCTCCCAGGTCTACGAGCGCCAGCCCATCATCACCATTCCCGACACCACCCAGATGGGCGTGAAGCTCGGCATCCACGAATCGCACATCAAACAGGTCTCGAAGGGCCTCAAGGTGAAGATCACCGTCGACGCCTTCCCGGACGACGCCCTCACGGGCGATGTCACCAAAGTCGGCGTGCTCCCCGATTCGCAGGGCCGATTCATGTCGCCCGACATGAAACTCTACCAGTGCACGATCGCCATCCAGGGCACCCGCGACTGGCTCAAGCCGGGCATGTCCGCCAAGGTCGAGATCCTGGTGAAACAGTTGCCCGACGTCGTCTACGTCCCCCTCCAGGCCGTCACCTCGCGCACCGGAAAGCAGTACGTCTTCCTGCCCGGATCCAAGCCCCGCGAACGCGAGGTCACCACCGGTGCATTCAACGAATCCTTCATCGAGATCCGCAAGGGACTCGACGCTGGCGAAACCGTCCTGCTCCGCCTGCCCGACGAGGAACGCCAGGCCGGCGAAGGCCATGGCGATCCCGGCAAGCCCACCGCACCGTCCCCCGGCGGAGCCGCCAAGCCACTCGCCCTCCGCTGAGCCCGCTTTCCCATGGCCGCCAGCACCCAGCCCATCGTCCTCCTCGACAAGGTCCGCAAGGCCTATCGCATGGGCGAGTTCACCGTCGAAGCCCTGCGCGGTCTCGACCTCCACATCGCCCCCGGGGAGTACCTCTCCATCATGGGGCCCTCCGGCTGCGGCAAGTCCACCCTGCTGAACGTCCTCGGGTGCCTCGACCGCCCCACCTCCGGCCGTTACCTCCTCGGCGGCGACGACGTCTCCACCATTCCTGACGACGACCTCTCTTCCATCCGCGGCAAGCGCCTCGGCTTCGTCTTCCAATCCTACAACCTGATCCCGCAGCTCACCGTCCTCGAGAACATCGAGGTCCCGCTCTTCTACCAGAACACCCCCGAGGACGAGGCCCGCACCATCGCCACCGAACTCGCGAGCCGCGTCGGACTCGGCCATCGGCTGAACCACCGCCCCTTCGAACTGTCCGGCGGCCAGCAACAACGCGTCGCCATCGCCCGCGCCCTCGCCAACAACCCGCTCGTCCTCCTCGCCGACGAAGCCACCGGCAACCTCGACTCCGCCTCCGGCCGCGAGATCCTGTCCCTCTTCGACGACCTGCATTCCCAGGGCAAGACCCTCATCATGGTCACCCACGACCTCGGCGTCGGCGAACGCGCCGCCCGCCTCATCCGCCTCCGCGACGGCGAACTCGAAAGCGACACCCGCCGATGACCGCCCTCCCCATCGTAGCCGTCGACGTCAGGAGGCGTTCCCCTTCCGTAGCCGTCGACGTCAGGAGGCGTTCCCCATGATCCCCCTCCCCTCCTTCAGCTCCCGATTCCGCCGCACGGTCCAACTCGGCATCCGGAGCCTCTGGCTGCATCGCCTCCGCTCGTTGCTCACGGTCCTCGGCATCGTCTTCGGCGTCTGCTCCGTCATCGCCATGCTCGCCATCGGCGAAGGCGCCTCCTACGAAGCCCAGCAGCAGATCAAGAACCTCGGCTCCCAGAACATCCTGCTCAAGTCCGTCAAACCGGCCGAGGAAGAGAAGGTCTCCAACCGCCAGCAGAACAATTTCGCTCTCGAATACGGCCTCAAGCAGGACGACATCCGCCGCATCCGCGACACCATCCCCGGCATCGAACTGGTCGTTCCCGCCCGTGTCATCCGCGACTACGTCTGGAACATCACCCACCGGGTCGATGCCGAGATCGTGGGCACCCTTCCGAACCACCCAGCCACCCGGAACCAGAGCGTCGCGCAGGGCCGCTTCTTCAATGACCTCGAAATGGACGCCGCCTCACCCGTCTGCGTGCTTGGCCACGACGTCGCCCTGAAACTCTTCCCTGCCGAGGAAGCCCTCGGACGCGATGTCCGGGTCGGCCTCAATTACTACCGCGTCATCGGCATCATGGAACCCCGCGCGCGCAGCGCCGCCTCCGAGGCCTCCATCGACGGCCCCGCCGCCAACGCCGCCCTCGGCCGACTCTACATCCCCCTGGAAACGGCCCGGCGCCGCTTCGGCGAGATCCTCTCCCGCCGACGCGGCGGAACCTATGAGGCCGAGAAGGTCGCCCTCCACGAGATCACCGTCCGTGTGAGCCGACCCGAGACCGTGATCGCCATCTCCGAGGTCGTGAAGGACATCCTCGCACGACACCACACCCGGAAGGATTACGAAGTGGTGGTGCCCCTCGAACTCCTGCGCCGCGCCGAACGGACCAAGCAGATCTTCAACCTCGTGCTCGGTTCCATCGCCGCGATTTCCCTGCTCGTCGGTGGCATCGGCATCATGAACATCATGCTCGCCAACGTCACCGAACGCACCCGCGAGATCGGCATCCGCCGCGCCCTCGGGGCCCGACGCAAGGACATCATCACGCAATTCCTGGTCGAGAGCGTCCTGCTCTCCGGATCGGGCGGACTCATCGGGGTCGCCCTGGGCATTGCCATCCCCTTTGCTGTCTCCGCGCTCGCCCACATGAAGGTGATCATCACCCCGTGGTCCCCCATCGCCGCCTTCACCCTTTCCGCCATGGTCGGCATCCTCTTCGGCATCTACCCCGCCCGCCGCGCCGCCGCCCTCGACCCCGTCGAGGCCCTCCGCCACGAATGACCCTTCCGGTCCCCGTGTAGGCCGCGTGCCCTCACGCGGCGACTTCCGGGACGGTTGTAGGCCGCGTGCCCTCACGCGGCAGTCCGAATCCTCACGACCGGATCCATCGGATATCGACTTCCCGATCGACGTACTTCCACTCCTCGGTAGCGCGCAACGCCTCCACCAGATCGTCGAAGGCAGCCGAATCCTCCTTCGCGTAATCGAACAAGGTCAGGAAATCGAACGGCTCGCTGCCTTCCAGGTCACGGCAATGATGCAGCCGCCGCGCGATCGACGGCAGATACTTCAAACCGATCGCCGTGTGGTGGGACCGATCCTCAAAGATGGCCCGTCGCTCGTTCTGGGTCAGGGCCCACCACTGCGCGTTCTTACGGATGGGAATCAGGGCTCCATGCGTGGCTTCGGGTCGACCCAAGGGAGCCTGCTTCGAATCCAACTGCACCTTCTCGTCCTTCTCGACGTACCGCGCATTGCTGGTGACGCCCTTCAACGCCCAGTGCGCCCCCTCCGGCAGAGCCGACACGGGCCCGTTGATGACCTCCAATTTCCTGGGCTCGGGAATCGGTTCCCCGATCACGACCTGGAAGCGGACCACCGTCCACGGGCCATTGTTTCCGCCGACAAAAGTGAACAGACGCGGGTTCATGAAATTGGGTATGGATGAACTCAGGATTGGCGCTCTGGCACCCGAGGATTGCGCCTCATGGGCCGCCACACTGGAGCGCCACGCAATCAACTGGCAACTGGCAACTGGGCACTGGCCACTCCCTCTGTGTAGGCCGTGTGCCCTGACGCCGCGGATCTGTAGGCCGGGTGACCTCACCCGGCGGCCCCCAAAGCTTCCTCCCACTCAGCGACGTCAGGAGGCCGTGGTGGGAATTTCCAGTGACCAGTCACCAGTTGCCTGATCCGAAGTTGTCACCGCAGGGTTCTGACACCTGAAGTCAGCGGCTGTGCCATTGGAGACGTATGCCCCGGACATGCATCCCGAGCTGGCCCTCGCCGCAAAGCGGCGCACGGCGAAAGCCCTGGGTGGAGCGGAGCGGAACCCTGGGTCACCCCACCCCCATGACACCTCGCCCCAACGGGGCGAACGGTGACCACACGCACCCCGTTCCGTGTGCCCATTCAGGGCACAGAGCACATTGTGTGGCGTGGTCCCCGGGGTTCCACCCCGGCTTCACCGGTTGCCCCTTCGGGGCACGGGCACGGTACACGCCGGCCTTCACACGGAGTTGCCGGTTCCCAGCCGTCAGTTTCCGGGAAGAGGCTTCTCCACCTCATCGATCCTCCTCAACCCTTGCCCGTTCCATCATGTGCGGCCACTGTTCGCCCAATGTATCGCCTGAACATCACGCTCCTCGCCGGAGGCCTGCTCGTTCCCTGCTCCGGCCTCATGGCGGCACCGGGAGACACCGCCCGTGCCATCCTCGCCCCTGTCGCGCCCGGCATGGTCCGCGTCGAACTGGACCTCCAGTTTGACAAGGGCGAGCCACCCAGCGGCGTGATGGACGTCGACAACGGCTCCCGCCAGAACAGCATGAACTCCCTGGCGGAACTCGTGGAACAGGAGCGCCCCCTTGAAACGAGCGGATTCCTCGTGGCCCCCGGCCGCGTCGTGTCCATGGACTGGACCGTTCACCCCCGCTTCGTGAAGGCCATCCACGTCCGGACGGCCACCGCCGAGACCACCGCCACCGTCGAATCCTACGCCCTCGAACAATGGGGCGTGATCCTCAAGCTCGACGGCCCCCTGGCGGACGCCAAACCCATCGACTTCACCAAGGGCACCGCCGCCTTCATCGCCAACCAATACCGATTCGAAGGCGCGATCATCCGCGATCTCCTCCCGTTCCCGAGCCGCGTCATGGAAACCGACGGCCAGCGCCTCTGGCGCATCGCGGAACACCAAGGACTCGCGGTCAGCACCAACGGCCAGGCCCTCGGCATCGTCCTGACCCGTCGCCTGCCCATCGACGATTCCTGGCAGGTTCCTCCCTCCGCATGGGCACAGGTCTCCCAGGCGGACTACGAACGCCGCCTCGAGGACGTCCGCAAACTCTCCGACACCTCCCTCGTCCGCACCCGCCTCAGTTTCCGCAGCCCGAAACCCAATCCAGGCGCCGGACGCCGCCGCTTCCAGATGGACGAGGAGGACGGCGATGACGGCGGCACCGAACGGGACGTCGTCGGCGTCGTCCTCGCCCCGAATCGCGTCGCGGTGCTCGCCGCGCTCCGTCC
>JAIXZE010000156.1 GCA_027489875.1 Verrucomicrobiales bacterium | reverse complement strand
GTCAGGGACTGCCGGTTGTCGAGCGTGGTCCACCAGTTGGTGGGCGCATCGACGAACACGCGGGTGCGGCCGTAATAGCCAAGACCGCGGCGAGGATCGTAGATGCCGATGAGCGAGTCTATGTCGACGCGGCCGGACGGCGTGCTTCCGCCGAGGGCGGCGAGACGATGGTCGCCGGGCCCGAAGGCGAGGGTGGCGTTGGTGCCGAGCTGGACAGCGCCGGCGATCGTGTTGGATCCGCCGATGCGGGCGAGCAGGGTGACGCCCGACGGGATCTCGAGAAGCCCGGTCGAAGTGAAGGGCGTGTTGACGGCAATGAGGCCGGGGTCGGTCAGGGTGGACCGCAGCGTGCCGTGATTGATGAAGGGCGAATTCCCGGCGAGACGGCCGAGGTCCGCCAGCGTGACACGGCCACCGGATTCCGTGGTGAGCGGTTGGTTCAACGTGAGCGAACGGGTGAGCTGGATCAGGCCGCGGTTCGTGGTGATCACTCCGAGGACACGGTCGGTGTTGGCGACGAAGCGGCCGCCGGTTTCCACCAGCAGAACGCCAGCGGCACCCCCGCCGACGGTGGTGTCTTCCAGCGTCCCGAGGCTTTCGACGCGGACGGTGCCGCCGAAGATCAGGTTGCCGCCGCGGAACGTGGGACCCGTGACGCCGACGTCGGCACCGATGGTCAGGTTGCGGACGTTGGCGTTGGCGGCATTCGTGACGACGTAGGCACCGGCCTGAGTGATGAGTGCCGTGTCGTTGGCTTCCGGGACGAGGTTTGGCGACCAGTTCGAAGGCACGTTCCAATTTCCTCCGAGGGTGTTCGTCCAGGTGACCGTGGCGGCGAGGGGACGGACGACGGTCAGCACGGCCGGGCCACCGACGAGCGAATCGTAGTCATCGGAGACGAGGACCGTGTAGGTGCCGGCATCCGCGAGGAGGAGGTTCGTGAGTTGCAGGGTGGCGTTGGTGGCACCGGGGAGATCGGTGTTGTCCTTGCGCCATTGGTAACGGAGCGGGCCGTTGCCGGTGGCGGCGACGGTGAGGGTGGTGCTGCCGGCGAAGGGCACAAGGATGTCGTCCGGACCGTCATTGATGACGAGCGCGGGACCGGCGGTGGACGTGTGCCGGAAGAACAGCCATTCGGAAGTGCCGGTGGCGAGGACGCTGCCTTCCCCAAAGCTGAGCGCCGGTTCATCGCGTGTGGCGTCGGCGAACATGTTGCCGGTCGCGACCTGGACCCGGTCTTTGAGCAGACGGACCGCGGGGCTGCCACCCGGCGTGCCGACGAACTCGATGCGCCACGTGTGGAAGTCATCGGAGGTCGGCGTGGTGACCTTGGTGCCCGGGGTGAGATCGGCGGTGTTGAACCACACCTGACTGGAGGTGAACTGCAGCGTCGCGAGACGGCCGTCCCCACGGCTGAACGTGACCGAGACCCAGCCACGGGCGGGATTGGAAGACGAGCCCGGTCCCATCTTCATGCAGAACTCGATCACGCCATTGGTTGGGAAGCGCGCGGTGGTGCCGATCTTCCGCCAGTACAGGTTTTCGCCCACGGTGGCGGTATCGATGAACCACGCGCCATTGGTGTGGTAGGTGTCCTTGGTCGTGCTGACGCGGAGGTAATCCCAGTCCGGATCCGTATTCGTGGGATTGCGTCCGGAGCAGGCGTACCAGGCGCGGAACGAATCTGGTTCGAAGATCGGCAGGTCGAGGCCGACCATTACCGGGACCGAGACGGCGCTGCCGTAACTGTTGGTGATGCGGACGGAGTAATGGCCGGTGTCGATGTCGCAGCGGAGGTTCGTCAACGGCAGGGTGGCATTGGTCGCCGTGGCGAGCGGTGCGCCGTTGCGGAACCATTGGAAGGCGAGGGGCGGCGTCCCGGTGACCACGACTGCGAGGTTCGTGGTCGTTCCAGCAGGAACGAACAGCGGCGCGGGAGCGGTCACGATCGACGGTGCGGCGATGTCCGGGATGCCATCGGCGGCGGGATTGGCGAACAGGTAATCGATCTGCGCATCGGACAGGATGCGGTCGAAGAGGGCGATTTCGTCGAGGCTTCCCGAGAAGGTGCCCGTTGGGGTTTCACCCGAGGTGACGCCACCGAGGAGGAAGGTGGCGGTGTTGGTGAGGATGAGCGCGCCCGGGGTGGAATGCTCGACGGGTGTGCCATCGACATAGATCGCGTTGGCCGAGCCATCGCCGCGATGCGTGGCGACGACCTGATGCCATTGGCCGTCATCGACGTTGGTGGTGGAGCGGGGTTCGGTGCCTGAACCGGCAGGGGTGGTTGCGTACCACGACGCCTTGCGCGCCTGGCCGTTGCCGCCCGAGGCATTCAGGTTCAGGGCGTATCCGTTGTTGAAGGTGAGCGTGTGCTTCGACAGGTACGACGCAAAGCCGTTGGCGTTGGGCGAGGACTTCACCCACGCGACGACGGTGAAGTCGTTGGTGCCAAGGCCGAGCACGCGACCCATGTTCACGTGGCCGTTGTTGGTCCGGTTGAACTGGAGGGCGCGACCGGCGCGGCCGTCGGCGATCGAGGTGACGCCGACGGGTGCGTTGGTGCCGTCGTACCGGTTTGCGGTGACATCGAGGACCACGGTGGAACCCGCGGGTTCGTCCAGGTGCCAACGGGCGATCGGCAGGACTTCCCCGGGATCCGAGTCGAGGGCGGGGCGGACGTTGAGGCGCGCGACGCGGGAGGTGGTCGCGCCGAAATCATTCTCGGCGATCAACCGGTATCCGGCGGCGTCCAGGGCGGCGACGGGTCCACGGTTGAGGTTGGTCGTGGTGGCTCCGTCGATGTCGGTGCCGTTCTTTTGCCAGCGGAAGGAGATGGGGTCCGAACCGGTGACGGCGGCGTTGAACGAACCGGATCCGCCCGTGTCGAGGGTGAGGTCGAGCGGTTCGGCGGTGATCGTCGGGGCGGAGCCCTGGAAGAGTTCCTTGAGGTTCAGCACGACATTCGTGGTGGAGTACGCGGCTTCCACGACACCGTTGGCGGGTTGTTCGATGGGGTTGAACGTGCCGGTGCGGGCGGCGGTGGTGAGGACAACGTACTGGTCGTTGGTGCCGACGCCGGGGAGGAGTCGGACCTTGAGCTTGCCGGCGACGTTCGCGTTCCCGGTGACCCGGATGAGGTCGGTGTTCGTTCCGGTGATGCCGCGGCCGACCTCGACGGACAACGTTCCGGTGGTCTGGGTGAACGAGGGGAACTGCAGGACGCCGATGTTGCGTCCTGGGGCGACGGTCGCGCCGTTGTTGACGAACGGTAGTCCGAATTCGCCGTTGCCCGTGAGTGTGCCACCGGCGAAGTCCGCGGTCGCGGCAGCGCCCTCGACCTTTCCGCCGGCGAGCGAGAACGTCCCAGCCGTCTGTCGGAGGGTGGTGTTGGCGAAGGACTGGGAACCGCCCGTGAGCGTCCAGGTGCCGCTGTTGGTCGGGGCCGTGTAGTTGAAGGTGAAGTTGGTCGTGAAGGTGAGGGATCCACTGTTCAGGAAGGCGGGGACAGCACCGAGTCCGGCCCAGACGAAGGTCGAGGATGCGGAGACGGTCGACGTGCCGCGCAGGTCCAGCATGGAACCGTAGTAACCAAGGAGCCGGCCAGTGCCCGACCAGTTGAACGTGCCGAACACCTGGACGTGGCTGGGACGGGCACCGTCATAGGTGGACATGCCGTGGTCGCCGGTGCCGGTGAAGTTGAGTTGGCCGGACGCGGGCACGATCAGGACCGGCGGCGTGCCGGCGACGGAGTTGTCGCGGCTGATGGAACCGTCATTCCACCAGACGTTGGTGGCGGTGAGGAGTGCGCCGCGGAACTCGCCGTTGGTCAGGGCGTAGGTCCCGATGGACGAAGGCGTGGTCATGAGCCAGGTGCCGCCGGACTGGTTGTAACGGGCGATGGTGACGTTGGTGAGCTGGCGGACGGTGCCGGCGGATTGCCAGACGGACGGGGTATTGAGGGCCAGCGTTTGGATGGAGGCGTCGGCTCCGCGGAAACGCAGGGCGTTGGCCGGTGCGGACACCGGACCTTCGAGGTGGGCGGTGGTGCCGGAGTCGAGACCGAGGATGGCGTTTGCGCCGAGCGTGGCGTTGCCGGCATGGCGGAAGTTGGAGTTCAACACGGACATCTCACCGCTGGTGTGGGACCAGGCGTTGAGGTTGGTGACGCTGGCGTAGTTGAAGGTGAAGTTGGTGGCGAAGGTGAGGGAACCGGAGTTCACGAACGCCGGTCCGGCGCCGAGTCCGGCCCAGATCAGGGTTGAAGGCGCGGAAATGGTGGAGGTGCCACGGAGTTCGAGTATGGGTCCGTAGTAGCCGAGGAGCCGGCCGGTGCCCGACCAGTTGAAGGTGCCGAAAACCTGGACGTGGCTGGGACGCGCACCGTCGTAGGTGGACATGCCGTGGTCGCCGGTGCCGGTGAAGTTGAGTTGGCCGGACGCGGGCACGATCAGGACCGGCGGCGTGCCGGCGACGGAGTTGTCGCGATTGATGGCGCCGTTGTCCCACCAGACGTTGGTGGCGGTGAGGAGCGCGCCGCGGAATTCGCCGTTGGTCAGAGCGTAGGTCCCGATGGAGGACGGCGTGGTCATCAGCCAGGTGCCGCCGGACTGGTTGTAGCGGGGGATGGTGACGTTGGTGAGTTGGCGGACGGTGCCGGCGGATTGCCAGACGGACGGCGTGTTGAGGGCGATCGTCCGGATGGAGGCATCAGCACCGCGAAAGCGGAGGCCGTTGGCGGGGGCGGAAATGGGACCTTCGATCAGCGCGACCGTGCCGGAGTCGAGGCCGAGGACCGCATTCGCGCCGAGCGTGGCGCTGCCGGCGTGGCGGAAGTTGGAGTTCACCACGGACATCTCGCCGCCGGTATGGGACCAGACGTTGAGGTTGGTGACGTTCGCGTAGTTGAAGGTGAAGTTGGTGGTGATCGTGAGGGAACCGGAGTTCACGAACGCAGGGCCGACACCGAGTCCGGCCCAGACGAAGGTCGAAGGCGCAGAGATCGTTGAGGTGCCGCGGAGTTCCAGTTGGCTGCCGAAGTTGCCCAGGATGCGGCCCGGGCCGGACCAGTTGAAGGTGCCGGAAACCTGGACATGCCCGGGGCGGGTGCCGTCGTAGGTCGAGAGGCTGCGGTCAGCCGTGCCGATGAGGTTGAGCTGGCCGGTGGCGGGGACGATCAGGACGGGCGGTGTGCCGGCGACGGAGTTGTCGCGATTGATGGCACCGTTGTCCCACCAGACGTTGGTGGCGGTGAGGAGCGCGCCGCGGAATTCGCCGTTGGTGAGGGCATACGTCCCGATGGAGGACGGTGTGGTCATGAGCCAGGTGCCGCCGGACTGGTTGTAGCGGGGGATGGTGACGTTGGTGAGCTGGCGGACCGTGCCGCCGGACTGCCAGACGGAGGGTGTGTTGAGGGCGAGCGTCTGGATGGAGGCATCGGCACCGCGGAAGCGGAGGCCGTTGGCGGGGGCGGAAATGGGACCTTCCAGGAGCGCGACCGTGCCGGAGTCGAGGCCGAGGACCGCGTTCGCACCGAGCGCGGCATTGCCGGCGTGGCGGAAGTTGGAGTTCACCACGGACATCTCACCGCCGTTGAGGGACCAGGCGTTGAGGTTGGTGACGTTCGCGTAATTGAAGGTGAAGTTGGTGGCGAACGTGACGGCCCCGCTATTCACAAAGGCTGGGCCCCCACCAATGCCTGCCCAGACCAGACTGGACGCCGCTGAGACATTCAGGACGCCGGACTGACGCCAGATCGGTGCGCTGTAGCCGAGCACGCGTCCCGTTCCCGACCACGTTGTGGTCCCGAAGGTGTTGAGCTTCGCTTCGCTGAAGGTCCGGTCCCCGGTCCCGCTGAGGGTGAAGCTTCCCGAGAGATTGAATGACCCGGCTCCGGCGAGCGTGCCACCGGTCCATTCGACGGGCGCATTGGTGGCAAACGTCGCCGTGCCGGTGACCGTCAGTGAGCCCGAGGGCGTCAGCCGGAAGGTCTGCGTGCCGGAAGCCGCCCCGACTTGCAGGTGGGTGACCGACGCCGCCGAATCGAGGGTGACGAGGTAGGTGCCCGAGTTCGTGATCTGCGCGGTGTCCGCGGCCACCGGCACCTTGTTCGGGGACCAATTGGCGGCGAGGGACCACGCGCCGCCTGCGGTGTTGGTCCAGGTCACGGTTTCAGCATGACCCACGAGGAGACCCAGGCACACGACGGCCAGGACCCTCACAAAGCACTTCACGACGGATTTCATTCAGCAAAAAGAGGCGCCGCCGGAGCGTTCGGGGCGGTTTCTGTCCCCGGGTGCGCTGCGGCGGCCACGCATGAATACCATTCAAGGGTATTTAGGGTGAAACCCGAATACGTAGAGCTACGTAGAATCCCGGACCCGCTACCTCGTCGCCGGAGCGAGGGCATCCCGGAGGGATTGGGAGCCGATAGCCCCGGGATCGTGCGTAGCACGCAGCCGGGGCAGGTTGCGGAGAGCACCGATTCTTCAACCCCTCCGGGGTTGTTTTCCTTTTCCCAAGTGAACCCGGGGTGCGCTTCGCGACCCCTATCTTCTCGAATCCCTCCGGGATAGGGGGGGACAGGCCGGGGGGCCTGCACCGGGCTCCATTCCGATCCCGATCCCAATGGGAATGGTTTCGTGGCGGCGATGTCCTCATCGCCATGAAGAATGCTTCGGAGCGGCGACGAGGACGTCGCCACCCCGTTCTTCTTTCACGCATGGGGCGGTTTCGAGGCCCCTCATCGGCAACCTTCCGGCCAGACACGATGAGGAATGGTGAGAAGCCCGGTCGCTTGCCGTCACCGCACGCGTCGGGATCGGGATCGCGATCGGGATCGCGATCGGGATCGGAATCGAAGCGGTGATCCCGATCCCGAAACCGGGGTGACACTGGGGTCGCTTTTGTAAAGGTGACAGTTGAGTGGGGTGTCTCGTCTCGAGACAATCCAATGCAAAAATTCAAAACTTCGAGACCATTGCATTCCATACCGTTCCCTCCCCCGAAACGCGGAGGTTCAGTGGATGGACGACACTCTAGTGCGGGCTTCCAAAGTCAAAGAAAGGCGCGAAAGGGAATTACCTGCGATTTGGGATCCGGATATGCCGAAGAAATGACTTTCGATTACTTAACCGGTTGGGTTCGTCGGGGTGAACTCCAGCGTTTCGAACGATAGCCCATACTTGTCCAGTCTGCGATTGGCGTTCTTTCTGGCGATCTCCACCGCGTCATTTTGTGCCGCGCCTTGATCAAGAAGTTTGATGATCTCACGACTTGCTCGTGCTACTTCGCGATCTAGCCATACCGAGTTCATATCCCGTGCCAAAGACTGGATCCCTGCAGTTCTCGAAATGAGCCGCTCCACAGGAAAGGGGCGATCCTGCAACCACTCTTTGATCTTGGCTGCCGCGGGAAGTACATACGTCTGATGAATTTCCTCCATTGTGGTGACAATGTTGAAATGGTAGGCGATGGGCTCAATCACTTGAAAGCTGCGATCATCGAGCAGTACGATGAAGTCATATACTCCAAACAGTTCCACGTATGCATACAATTCCAACGTATGCGGGAGTGTGAAAAGTACTATTGAGTGGTAGACGTTCTTCTCAGGGCGAGTAGGGCTTTTGGTTACAGGGGTTGGAACAGCTGCGACTGGGATGATCGAGTCCTCGCAACCTTGTAGAAATCTTGGGCCTATCGCTCCTGCTGGAAGCTGAAGGCCTGTGTGGCGTGCGAAGGTGCTGGCAATCTTGGTAATCGATCTGAGATTACGTCTTTCGTGAAAGCAAAATGATGATAGACTAAGAGTATAAGTGGATGTTCCATCGACTTCTGAAGGGAAGAGTACTACCCTTTTCGACGAGGCTATGGCTGATGCGTTCCTCTGAAGCCACTTCTCCGCCTTTTCTTTGGTTTTGGCATAGAACGAAATCTCGATGGAATTATCCCGTTTTGATATCTTGGGGTTTGGGGACAGTTCAGGTTGGTTGCCTGGGGCGATATCGTAGTGCAGACCAGTGGACGAATCCGTCAGGCGGATGATGGGATGTGATCCTCGATCACGTGGGAGATCAAAGACATTGGCCCAAATGGATAGTTCGGACACAATATGAGCATCTATCGAACTACCTGCATTCGAATTGCATGCCTTGCAGATTGCGCTAGTTGTCACTATCCGTCCGCCTAACGCGTTTGGGATGATGTGCTCGCGAGATTGATTTGTTTGATTCAATGGCTGGCGGCACATCAGGCAATCAATCTCAGTGATCATCAGAACTTCAATTTGTCAGGCGTAGACTTGAACGCACGAACTAAATGTGCGCGACCAACCCCTTGAAGCAAGTGCCTGGTAAAACGAAGTAGCTTCGCGAAGACTTGGCGATCTGGAAAGCATTGCTGCAGCACCACCCTTAACCTTAGTCCTGTTGATGAAGGCTGC
This sequence comes from Verrucomicrobiales bacterium, assembly GCA_027489875.1. Classification (GTDB taxonomy): domain Bacteria; phylum Verrucomicrobiota; class Verrucomicrobiia; order Limisphaerales; family UBA9464; genus UBA6176. The sequence continues at coordinate 47,633 of JAIXZE010000156.1, read as the reverse complement.
TCGCTGTCTCCGTATCTTTAGACTTTTTTCTTGGGAACAATGCCATGCTGGGATTTTGTTCGTTGAGCGCAGGTTATGACAATCAACGCTATCGATAGCCAACCATTGCCACTCGCCAATCTGGCAGGGCACATTACTACCACGTCCGGTTGATATTTGTCTTTGATCGGCTCGAAGGCACTGGGTCGTCATCCGCATCGCAACGGTCAGGTGGCGTCCCATCGGCGAGGCATGAAGCCACGGGGCGGCGATGTCCTCATCGCCATGGAGAATGCTTCGGAGCGGCGACGAGGACGTCGCCACCCCGTTCTTCTTTCACGCATGGGGCGGTGGTGATCCCGATCCCGATCGGCGTTCAAGGCACCAACCACCGGTAGAACCGCGCATCACGGAGGAAGGGGTCGGATGGGTCGAAGTTCGAGCCTTCGGGGGCGAGGGGCCAGGGCCCTAGATTGGTCCAATCCACGAGATTGGTGGATTCCTGGAGTCGGATGGTATCGAGGCCGGGAGCGCGGACGAAGAGCGTTGGCACCTCAGGGTTGGTGAGGTTCCAGCGGAACTCGACCGGGCCGAACGGGGCAACCCGGATGGTGGGGCTGACCACGGTTTGCCAGGCGTTGGAAGCCTGGAGGGTGTAGGTGACGTTCGAGGTGGGGCCGGTCGGGCCCAGCAGCAGCGTCGTGTTGGTTTCACCGGGGATGGCCTGGTCGTTCGCGAACCATTGGAGCGAGATCGGGCCGAAACCCTGGATGGCTGCCGCAAGCCTTGCCGGGTCGCCGACCTGGGCCGGGAGGACGGTGGCGGCCAGCGGGGATGAGAACACGGGGCTGCGGGTCAGGGCTGCCGAGGCGTCGAGTCCGGCGAAGATCGCGGTGACATTGCTGAGGCCGGCTGGGACGGTCGTCTGGCCCCGGATGTTGGAACCCCAGGCGAAGACAGTGCCGTTGGTGCGGAGCGCAAGGGCATGGCCGTTGCCGGCGGAAAGGGAAACGATGTTGGAGAGGGTGACGGATGACACGGGGGCGGCCCAACCAACAGGGCGCAGATCGGAGCGCAGGGCGAGGCCTCCACGCGCCAATGCTTCAATCTGGATCACATTCGAAAGGGACGCCGGGATGGAGATGGGGGCGTTGGGTCCCCATCCGACCACGGTCCCGTCGCGGCGCAGGCCGAGGTTGTATCCGCTGGTGGCGTCGATCGCGATGAGGTTGGTGGCGGAGGCGGGGATGTTGGTGCGGCCCTGGATCACGGTGCCCCAGTTCGCCGGCATGCCGGTTTCGAGCAGGGCCAGCGCGTGTTGCGCGCCGGCGGAGATGGCGACAACGCGACCGAGGTTGGTCGGCATGTTGAGCACGCCGCCATTGGTGGTCCCCCACATCCGCAGGGTGCCATCGGAGCGGAGGGCCATGGCGTAGCCCGATCCCGCGGCGAGGCTGACGACGTCGGTCAGGTCGGGTGGGGCGAGGAGTTCGTTGAGGTCGCCGTTGACCCAGCTGCGGACGGTGCCGTTGGTGAGGAGTGCGTGGGCGTGGTTCCCGCCCATGGCAAAGTCCTGGATGATGCCGAAGTCCATCGGCGGCCTGGGCTGTCCCCAGGTGACGAGCGCACCGGGTCGGTTGCCGGGGCGGACGACGAGTTGCATGAGCCCGGAGACGGCTTCGCCGAGGTGGTTGGAGAGGTAGAGCGTGTAGAAGCCGGCGTCATTGGTGGCGATGTCCGTGAAGGCGAGCGTGCTGTTGGTCGCGCCGGGGATGTCGGTGCCGTTCTTCCTCCATTGCAGGAACAGGGGAGCGGACCCGGCGAAGGTCGGCGTCCAGGCAAAGGGATTGCCGGTGTTGGCGAGCCGCCACGGTTGCAGGTTCAGGACCACCGGGGGCGTGGGCACGACGGTCAACTCGATCGGCGAACTGTCCGCGCTCCCGAAGGCGTTGGCGACGCGCAGGACAAAGGTGCCGGCATCCGAGGCCAGCGCCGCGGTGCGCGAGAGCAGGGCATTGGTCTCGCCGGCGATCGCTGCCCCGTTGAAGTGCCACTGGTAGAAGAACGGTTCGGAGCCTCGTGCGTCGACAGTGAGGCGGAATGGGGCCCCTTCGAGGACGGAAGGATTGTTGGTGGCAGGAGCAGCGATGCGGGGCGCGCTGGGATCCACGCGGACGGGGACCAACGGACTGCGTTGGCTGCCGAAGTTGTTGGCGACCTGAACCTCGTAGTTGCCGGCAGCCGTGGTCTGGGCATTGGCAATCCGGAGGAATGGGCCTGTGGCCCCGGCGATGGGTTGGCCGCGGAAGTACCACGTGTAGCGCAAGGCACCCGGGCCAAGGACGGTGGGTTGCAGGACAAGGTCATTGCCGGCGAGGACGGATTGGGCACCGAGGGGGATGATCTGGGGCGGGCCGATGACGGTGATCCGGGTCGGGGCGCTGGTCACGGCAGCGCGGCTGTTGGACACGACGACGGAGTAGAAACCATCGTCCTGATACCGGACCGATCCAACGGCGAATGTCGGCGTGGTCTGGCCGGCGATGGGTACACCGCCCAGCATCCACTGGTACTGGAGTGGCGAAGTCGAGGTGGCACCGGCCACCAGCTGAAAGGGGTCGCCGAGGAAGATCGTGGCCGGGCTGGGCGGGCTGAACAGGTACGGGGCATCGGTGAAGGCAAAGGCGGTTCCGATGCCGGCCGACAGCCGGGAAACGCGGGTGAGTCCAAACGTCCATTCGGCCCAGGTTCCCGAACGAGGGAATGCGGAGGCCCAGACATGGCCTTCCGCCGTCCGGGCCAGCAGGGTCTGGGCAAAGGCGGCGATCTCGACGATCGCCGGGTTGCCTTCGATTGGAGGCAGGTCCTGCAGGCTTCCATCGCGGGAGACGAGGCGGATTGCCCCATTGCGTCGGAGCACCGCCACGAAATCTCCGCCGGCGGCGATCGCGATGGCATCCATGGGTTCGGTGATGGCGGGTGAACCCGGATTGAACTGATCCCAATACCAGACGGATCCGTCCTCGCGCAGGGCTCCGGCGGTCCATTCATGGACGGAGATGGCGGCGACCCCGTGGAGGTTGGTTGGGAAGGTGTCTGCATATGGCCAGCTGACGATCCTGCCGTCATCGCGGAGCGCGAGGTTGAACTGGTTGGCAGCCTCGATCTCGATGACGCGGTCCAGCCCGGGTGGGACGAGGGCCTGACCGTAGTCCACGAAGCCTTCGTCACGCCATGCGCGCACGGTGCCGTTCTCGAGGAGAGCGACGACGTGGGTGTTGCCGATCGAGAGCGCGACCACATTCGAGATGCCGGCCGGTGGCGTGATGCGGTCCTCTACGCCGCCGTTCGGGCCCCAGATGGTCAAGGTACGGTCCGGTCGGATGCCGACGGCGAATCCGTTCTCCGGGTCCGCCTTCATGCGCGCATCGAGGACCGCGGTGAAGCCGGGTGGTGGAGCCTGACCGAGATTCCCTGCGATCGCGGCCATGGGTTCGGAAAGCGGACGTCGGGGTTCCCGTATGGAAACGTGGGCGATCCGCGAAGTGACGGCTCCGAATGAATTGGAAGCGACCAAGCGGTATTCGCCGGTCAGTCCGGGTTGGATCCGCACGATTTCGAGGACAGGGGAGGTGTTGCCTTCGATGAGTTCGGTGCCGCGCCACCAGGTGAAGGTTGGGTTCTCCGGTGCGATGACTTCGGCCTCGATGCGGACGGGCCGACCGGCGAGTCCGTGAAACGAAAGGGGCTCGCGCGTGAAGGCGGGGAGTCCGGTGCTCAGATGGGCCACGCTGCTGACGAGGGTTCCAAAGCGGTTGCTCACGACCACGTGGTATCGGCCATCATTCGTCAGGCTCACGGAGGGCAGCTGGAGGGTTGCGTTCGTCTGGGTCGGGAGCGGGGCACCGTTGAAGTACCACTGGAAACCGAGCGGATCCGTGCCGGCAGCACGCACGGAGATGACGGCGTCACTGCCCCGAGTGAAGGCGGCGGATGCGGGGGGGACGAGGATCCGCGGCGGGACGTCCGTGACGGAAATTTCGAATGGCAGGCTGGTCGAAGATCCAAACTGGTTTGAGGCGACGAGTTGGTAGAGGCCGGCGTTGGCGGTCTGGACGTTCGTCAGGTGGAGGATCGGATTCGTACTCCCGGAAATGGGGTTCCCGTTGAAGAGCCATTGCAACTCGTAAGGATCCGATCCGATGAACGCACGGCTGAGCTGGATGTCGGAGCCGGCCGGGCTGTTGGAGACGACGCGGACGTCGCGGGCGATCGGCGCACGGGTGAGCCCGAAGTTGCGGTCCTTCCCGGCGGCCACAGACAGGAATCGAACGGGGTCGGCAGGTTGTTCGGTCCAGGGAAAGTTCGGTAGGCCCCAGATCCGGACGGTGCCGTCGTTGCGCAGCGCGAGCGACCACTGGGCGCCGGCGGAAACCTGGACGATGTTGGAGAGGCCGGGAGGGACGGTGGCCTGGCCGTCGTTGTTGTTGCCCCAGGCAAACACACGGCCATCCGCGCGAAGACCCAGCGCGTGCATGAATGGACTGGCTGAAATCTGGACGGCGTTCGAAAGCGCGCTGGGGAAGTTGAAGATTCCGTTGAGGTCAACGCCCCAGCCGAAGGGCAGGCCGTTCGCAGCGATGCCGAGGACGGTCTGCTGGCCGGCGGAAAAGGAACGGGGATTCAAGCTGCGCGCGGGCGCGGCCAGGACGCCGTGCGTGTTGGCACCCCAGGGGATCAGGTAGCCATCCGAGGTCAGCGCGACCGAGTGATCGTAGCCAGCAGAAATGGCGACGACGTTGGTCAGCCATGCGGGCGGCGTGGTGATGGCGAAGCCGTCCACGTGGAAGCCGCCCCAGGCAACCATCCGGCCATCGGCCTTGAGGGCGAGATGGAAGACATCCCCCGCGGCGACCGCCACGACGTTGGACAGTCCGGCCGGTGGTGGCGGACTGCCGTCCCAGGTGAGGACGGTGCCATCCGAACGCAGCGCGATGGGCCCCAGCAGCGAGGCGTCGAGTTCGACGATGTTGGTGGCGTTCGCGGGCAGGGAAAGCGGGTCGTAGGCACCCCAGCCATAGGGAGTGCCGGGGATGGTGCCGGCGCAGACGCCAGCGGCCAGGCCCAGGAGGAGGACAATGGTGGCCGTTCGGCGCTTGGATGGGCTGCCGGTTTGGAGGGCGGTGTTCATGGGCGAAGAGGGGAAGAGGCAACGGTGGACTGTGTCATTCCACGGCGATCAGGCGGAAGAAGGCGGTGGCTGGCGTTGGATCTGTGGGTTCCCACGGAATGGGCACTCCCGCTGAGCGGAGGAACGGGCTGGAGTCGGACCACGTGTGGAGGTTCGTGCTGGCCTGGACCTGGAAGCGGTACCCGCCCGTGACGTTCAGGAGGAATCTGGGCATGGATGCGGATGGATCCGACGCGAGCCACATCTCGGGCGTCGCGAATTGGAGGCGGGCTGAAACTGTCGCGTTTCCGAGCAGGCCGCTGGCGAAAAGGCGGAGCCTCGGCCCAGCGGTCGTGACGTTCACCGGGCCTTCCCAGGTTCCGTCCGGGAACTGCGTGGCGGCGATCGTCGGCAGCAGATCAGGACGGGACTCCACGGGGATGAATCGAAAGTCGACTGCCGGATTCATGAATCCTGACTGCGTCGGGAATGAATTGCCGGAGGCAACGGTTTGGCCCAGGTGCTCGATCCACGGGAGCCCGGCCATGCCCGTCGCGCCGAGGGGCATCCCCGGGACGGTGACGTAGAGTGTCAGGTAGTACACAGTGCCTGCCTTCAACAGCACGGGATGCGGCAGTGAGGCCTCCTGCCATTGTCCGGTTCTGAAGGGCAAGGTCGCGGCCGCGTGGATGTGTCCTAGATCCGAGCGGAGCGCAGCAGAGCCACCGGCACGGCTGCGGAGATGGGTCGCGATGAGGTCGACCTTGGGACGGAAACGCAGGCCGGCGGTGAAGCCGGTCTCGGGGACTGTGCCGTTGGGTTCGGAGGGGCCCAGGAAGAGCTGGGGTGCATCGGTCTCGCGAACAATGCCGATGGTGACCCCGCCCGGGACCGAAGCCACGGCGGTACCCAGAAGATCACGTGCGGTGAGCCGGACGTTGAACGGTGTTCCTGGACGAACCGGCGTTGGCAGGCCCGACCATTCATAGGAGAAGGCCTTTCCCGAACCCGGTTCGTCGTCAAGGATGGTCCCGGTGGCGGAGGGTCGGTCGAGAACTGCTCCTTCCGGGAGGCGCAGATCGAGTCGGAAGCTCCGGTGTCGTTCGTCGCGAGCGTCCGCCACCATCCGGACGAAGACGAATGCCTGCGTCTGCCCGGGCGCGAAGGTCAGAACACCGGAAGCTTCGACATAATCGACGCCCGCGACGGCATCCAGGTTCCGGGTGTTGAACTGGACCGTCACGGGTGCTGCGGCCGGGGCCGAGAGCGTCACTGGGAAGACCAGCGGTGGCAGGCTGGAGTTGCCCTCGGGGGATGCGGCGTCCTCGACACGCAAGCGTGGAAGGTGGGTCGCATCGACGCCGGAAAGGACGCTGATGGGCGCGGACCAACCGATGTAGCCGTTGACGTCGATCGCTGCGGCCTGGAGGACGTGGTTTCCGATGGGAGGATTGGTCCAGGTGAACGCGTACGGCGGTGACGTCAGTGAGCCGATTTCGAGTCCGTTCGCGAGGAAGGTGATCCGCTGAACTTCGTTGGAGGAAATGCCGGGCGTGGCCTCGACCTGGATCGGGATGGCTTCGCCTGCCGCGAAGCCTGCCAATGGCGCGGGCGTCCGGATCGAGGCGGAGGGTCCCGGGACCGGAACCATCCACGTCGTCATCTGGATGTCGTGGCCGACCACGGGTCCGCCCAGCATGGTAGCCGGGATCCAGCCCGCACCGGATTGACGCCAGAGCTGTCCACCGGGCAGTGCATCGATGAATGAGGTGCGCAGGCTGACTTGCTCGCCTGCCGGCGCGATGTACCGGCACGCGACCGCGTAAGATCGGCCCGCCATGAGATGGATCCGGTTCGAGGGAAAGGCGAGGTGGAGTTGGCCTGTGCGGGACGCGTTGATGGCTTCAAGCAGGGTCACCCGTGTGGAACCGAGGATGTTGGTGCCGGGGTTCCGGTTGATGGGATCGACGTCGAGGATCTCGACCTCCAGAGGATTGTCGAACAACCCGCTGTTGCTCGTGCCAACCAATTCGACCGAGACCAACCGTCCATGGAATCCGGCCGTGAAGGTCTGTGCGATGCGGGCTTCGGGGCCGAAGGTCTCGGTCGCGCCTTCGGCCGTTTGCACAACGTCGCGTTCTCCCGTCGGCAGGACGTGGATCAGGACTTTTGTTTGCGCGATGTCGCGGCCGTTCGCGGTTTCACCAATGAATTCGAGGGTGTGGCTGCCTTCCGCTCCGGTCGTCCAGGCGGATTGCACACGACCGGCGGTGGGAGCGACGCGTGCGAAGACCTCGCCGTCGATCAGGATGCGGACGGTTTGGATGGTGTCGGTGCCGGTGTTGTCCACGAGATCGGCCCGGAGGGCCACCGGGGTGTTGGGGGCGAAGAACTGACGGTTCAGAGGTGCGACCTGTCGGAGCTTCGGCCGTGCCGCGACGACGATGCGCACCGGAGGTGTCTGGTATCCGCCCGGAGCCGACGCGGCGATGAAGTGAACGCCCGGTGGCGGATTGGTCCACACCGCGTTGGCCTGTCCGCCGGCTTGAGGTGCGGTGACCAGGGGAACGATGCCGCCGAGGAGGAATGTTGTCGTGGACGGGAGTGAGGCACCGCCTTCCGAGGTCCATAGGCTTCGGAGGGGGATGGGATCGCCCTCCAGCGACTGGGCCCCGTCGAGAGGCAGGGCCATGGCACCGGTAGCGAAGCCTGTCGCGCTCCGCGTGACCGAGACATTGTCCAGCGATGGGAACTCGATGCCGCGGAACCGAAGCCGGGTGACCGTGCCGGTCGACCGCACGAAGTATCGGATCCGGAGCCAGCGGGTGTCCGACTCCACGAAGTCAAAGTAGCCGAGGCGTTGGTTGTTCCAGGAGACTTCGAGGGAATTGGGACGCCACGATTGCTGGGGGTCGAAGCGTTGCACCGAGAATTCAATTGTATAGGACGCGCCCGGTTCGGTGGTGAGGTCCTGATGCAATTCGCCCGAAAGCCCGATCCACGCGCCACCGGGCGAGGGCACATAGCCGATGTAATTGGGATTGCCCTGCCAGCCGGTGAGTTCGCCGCCGAAGAAGCCGGGGTTGGTCACGAGGTTCTGGGCGCGGCCAACCAGTGGACCCCACGCCAGAAGGATCCAGAGCCAAAGGAAGAGTCGCACCGAGGACGTAGGGGCATGGCTTGGGCGCGGATTGGACGGGGGCATGACCCGCGTTGTCTGCCGTTCTCTGGGAAGCAAGGCAAGCAGGGAGTCGGATGGGGAGGCCGGGTTCGGGTTCGGGTTCGAACCGGATTCTGCATTCTGTTTTTGATTCCGATCCCGATCCCGATGCCGATACCGACGCGTGCGAGAAGGGCGGTCGCCCGTGTTCCTCGTCATTCCTCACCTTGTCAGCCCGGCATGTTGCCGATGGAGTCCTGCTTGGGATCGGGATCGACGTCGAGTTGGGCGCGCGCTGACCCTGCCCCAGGAGGAACGGGGTGGCGACGTCCTCGTCGCCGTGCCGAAGTCGTTTCTAGGGCGATGAGGACATCGCCGCCCCGGAACGATTCGTGATGGGGGCAGTGTCGAGATGCAGCTCAGGTCGGTGCTTGTCCCCTTGGCGGCTTTGAGGCTTGGCGGCTTTGTTGGAACAGGTTTTTCACGCAGAGCCGCAAAGCACGCCGAGTGAGTGGGGATTCATTGTTTGTTCTCCGTGGGCTCGGCGACTCGGCGTGAAAGAAAGTCAGGGTTTTGGGGAGTTCACGCGAAGAACCGACCCCTTACAGCAGGGGTGTTTTGCATCAATGAACGGGCAGTCTTCAATGCAGGCGCCGGGTGAGGGCACCCGGCCTTCAGCCTCGACCCATTGAAGGCCGCGTGCCCCCACGCGGCGCATCCCCGATCCCGCCGGGTGAGGGCACCCGGCCTGCAGGGGGAGTTTCCAGTTCCCAGACTGCAGTTCCGAGTTGCTTGCCCCGAAGGAGCTACCGGTGAACGGGGTGGAACCCCGGGAACCACGCCCCACAACGTCCTCAGTGCCCTGAAGGGGCTCACGGAACAGGGTGCGTGTGGTCACCGTTCGCCCCGTTGGGGCGAGGTGTCATGGGGTGGGGTGCCCCAGGGTTCCGCTCCGCTCCACCCCGGGCTTTCGCCGTGCGCCGCGTTGCGGCGAGGGCGGGCGCGGGATGCAGGTCCAGAGAGATGCGACCCCAATGGCACAAACGCTGACTCCAGGTGTCAGAACCCTGCGGCGACAACGCTGAATCAGGTCGTGCCAGATATCTTCTCCTCAGCCTTGTTACCTCGGCTGTTGCGACGGGCGACTGGGAACTGGGAATCTGACCTGCGCCGCGTGGGGGCACGCGGCCTGCAATCGGGATTCTTGAAACTGAAAATCTGGAACTCCCCCTATGCTTTCTCGATTCCGAGTTTGGCGAGGACTTCGGGAGGGGGGCCGTCGAAGCGGGTGCGGGCGACGTTGCCGATGAAGCCGACGTCCTTCATGCCGGCAGGCGAGGTGTAGTAGCCGCCGAGGGTGAGGTTGCGGAAGAGGTGGAAGAACTTCGCGGGGGTCTCGAATCCGGGCTTGGCGCTGGGGACGTGACAGATGTCGTCGGCGATCTGCGATTGGCGTTCCGGGGTGAGGGCGGCGAAGTCGGACTGGAAGCGTTTGCGGCTTTCGGCGTCGAGCCAGGCGAGGCCTTCGAGGATCACGGGGCGGTCGGCCTGCTGGGTGGCGTAGGGCGCGCTGATCCATTCGTCGATGAATGCGGGAACCCCGACGGCGCTGGCGGCGGGGGAAGGCTCATCGGCGGGGAGGATAAGGTCGGTGAGCGCGGTGACGGTCTGGCGTTGGGCGTCGGAAAGCGTGAGGGGCCAGAGGTCGCCGGGCTTGTAGGTCTTGAGGAGGTTGGGATCGGTGCCGTAGGGCTTGCCGCCAGGGGGTGAGGCCGCGGCGGCGGTGTCGGCGCTGTGGGCTTCGGGCAGCGCGATGAGGAGGGACGAGGCGGAGGCGATCCATTGGAGGGCTTCGCGTCGGGAGATTTCGGGAGTCATGGGTGGGGTGCGTGGGTGGTGGGCGATGGCGTTGGATCAGATGTTCCCCTTGCGCAGTTCGGAGAGGAGGTAATCGGAGGCGCGCCAGGCGAGCGCCATGATGGAGAGCGTGGGGTTCTTGTCGGCGTTGGAGACGAAGGGGCCGCCGTCGGTGACGAAGAGGTTGGGGACGTCCCAGGACTGGCACCAGGGGTTGAGGACGGAATCCTTGGCGGAGCTGCCGATGCAGGTGGTGCCCACCTCGTGGATGATGGCACCGCCGGCGTAGATGGCCTTGGCCCCGTCGGCCTGCGGGGGCGCGCCCAGGACGCGTCCGCCCATGTTCTCGATGATGTCCTTGAACGTCTGGTGCATGTGCGCGGCCTGCCGCGTCTCGTGGTCGGTCCAGCCGAACTGGAATCGCAGGACCGGGATGCCCCACTGGTCCTTCACGTCGGGATCGATCTCACAGAAGGATTTGTCGTTGGGGATCATCTCGCCGCGTCCGGCGAGGGTGATGACGGATCCGTAGTACCGCCGGGCGTCCTCCTTGAGCTTGCGGCCGTAGGCACCCTTGTTGGCTTCGGTGAGCCAGTTGAAGGAACCGACGCCGGGCATCTGGCGTCCGCCGCTCATCTCGATGTGGTAGCCGCGGGCGAACCCGAGCTTTCCGGCGAGCTGTTCCTTGTACAGCCACCACGGGGTATACATGTGCATGGCGGTGCCGGCACCTTCGTCATTCCACGCGGGCAGGTTTTCGAGGGCGGGAATCTGTCCCTGCAACTGGGCACCGACGGTGTCCATCAGATAACGCCCGATCTTGCCGGAGGAATTGGCGACCCCGTTCGGGAAACGCGCGCTCTTCGAATTGAGGAGGATCCGGGCGGACTCGCATCCGGAAGCGGCGAGGACGACGACGCGGGCCTTGACGTGTTGGTCGGACTTCGTGGGTTTGTCGACGTAATGGACGCCGGTGGCGCGGCCGCGGTCATCGACGGACACGGCGCGGACCATGGCGTCGGTGATGACGTCGAGGTTGCCGGTGGCGAGGGCGGGCGGGATGTGGACGGTGGTGGGCTGGTAATTCGCGCGGATGTTGCAGCCGCGTCCGCAAGGCGTGGACCAGAAGCACGGGAGCCGCTTCTTGGCGTCGTCGGTGAAGACCTTCTGGGCCTTGGGATCGTCGGGGTGGAGGAGTTCGGCGGTCTTCTGGTAGTTCGGGTGGGCCGACTTGATGGCGATGTGGGCGGGGATGACGGGGATGCCCAGTTTCTTGCAGTGCTTCTGGATCAGCAGCTCGTATCCGCGGGGCTTGGGCGGCGGGAGGAGGACGCCGGGGGAGGAGTTGGGTGTGTTCTCGAGCTCGGGCGTCTGGTTCGCGCCGTAGACGCCGATCAGGGCCTCGACCTTGTCGTAGTAAGGCGCGAGATCCTTGTAGTCGAAGGGCCAGTCGAGGCCGAGGCCGTCGCGGGTCTTCGGCTTGAAGTCGTATTGTCCCATGCGGAGGGAGATGCGACCCCAGTGATTCGCGCGCCCGCCCAGCATGCGGGGGCGCCACCACAGCCATTCCTGCTTGGATCCGACGGCCTGCCAGTCGCGGGCGACGTGGAACTTGCCGGAGGGATCATCGGTGCGGCGCGAGGTATAGGGTTCGCCGGGAACGGTCCAGCCGCCGTCGACGGTGGCGTCGTAGAATCCGAAGTGCTTGTCCGGCGTGGGCGCGGCGCGGAGGGGTGCCGTGCCGTTGATGTTGAACATCGGGGTCTCGCGCGGCGGCTCGTAGTTTCGTCCGGCCTCGAGGAGCAGGACCTTGGCACCGGCCTGGGCGAGGGTGTAGGCGGTCTGGCCTCCGGCAGCGCCGGACCCGACCACGATGACGTCGTATTGCGGCCGCGTCTTGCGGTCGAGCAGCAGGGGCATGGGGTGGAGTTTGAAGTTTGAAGTTGGAAGTTTGCAAGGGGACAGGGAGTTGCCAGATGCCAGATTCCACTGACTTCAAACTTGAAACTGAAATCTTCAAACTCCCCCGCCATCCCGGGGAAACGCGATTGCACCCGTGCCCCTTCCCCGGGCAGCCTCCGCCCCAATGATCCGGCTTCGCCCGTGGCCTGCGGCCATCGCCGCTGTCCTGCTCTGCCTCGCGGCTTCCTGCCGCCCGAAACCATCGGATCCTTTCACCAACCCGGACGTCGTCGCCGTCGCCGCCGATGGTTTCATCCGCCGTTCCGAACTGCTCTGGGAAGCCGAACGCCGCGGCATCACTTCGATGCCCGCCCTTTCAAACCTTCTGGAGGAACTCGTCGACCGCGAACTCGTCCTCGCCGACGCCCGCAAGGCCGGACATCACCTGCGTCCCGAGGTCGTGGAACTGCTCAAGAACACCCTCGCCGACCATTTCCTCACCAATGGTCCCTCGCAGATTCCCGTGCCGCAGGTCACCGAGGCTCAGGCCCGCGATTACCGCGATCGGCACCCCAACGAATTCGAACGTCCCGAACTCTGGCGCGTGGCTGAACTCCAGCTGCATGTCCCCACCGCCACGGGCGATGCCGCCGAAGGCCTGGCCCGCATCCGCTTTGCCGAACTCACCAGCGAAGCCCGCCTCCGCATTCCCGCCACCAACGGATTCGGGAACCTGAGCCAGCGCTCCGACGATCCCGCCACGCGCATCAACGGCGGCGACACCGGCTGGCTGACCCAACGCGAGATCCTCCAGCGCTGGCCGCAATTCGCGAACGAGACCAACGCCCCGAGCCTCGGGAGCTTCGTTGGACCGCTCCGGAACGGAGAAGCCTGGAGCCTCCTGCGCATCACGGGATATCAACCCGGTGGACCGCGCCCCTGGAAGGACGTCCGCGAGAAAGCCCTTCACTTCGCGCAGCTCGAATCCATCCGGAACGCCGCCCTCGCCCGCCGCACCCAACTCCGCCACAGCCGTCCGCCCACCCTCCGCCTCGACCGCCTCCAGACCGCATCGCCCCCCAACTGACATCCGGACCCTGTGCCGTGTGCCCTTTCAGGGCACGGAGGACGTTGTGTGGCGTGGTCCCCGGGGTTCCACCCCGGCTTTCACCGGTTGCCCCTTCGGGGCCCAAACACGGTACGCCGGAGGCGTCCAATACGGGGTGCGAAGCAACCCCGGGAAACAGCAGATTGGATCACCCACTCTGAAAGGGTTGCAGACATCGGAGATCTTCGCACCGCCTCCGGGGTGCGCCTCATCCCATCCACCAGAACCCCGGGTAGGCGCTACCGCGCCAACCCGGGGCTACCTGCTTCAACGCTTTGGAAACTGGGAACTGGCAACTGGGGACTCCGACATGGTCCGCCGGGTGGGGGCACCATTCTGGGAACTGGCGACTGGCAACTGGGGACTCAGGAATGGCCCGCCGGGTGAGGGCACCCGGCCTTCAGCATTCTGGGAACTGGCGACTGGCAACTGGGGAGTCAGGAATGGCCCGCCGGGTGAGGGCACCCGGCCTTCAGCATTCTGGGAACTGGGGACTGGCAACTGGGGACTCAGGAATGGCCCGCCGGGTGGGGGCACCCGGCGTTCAGCTTCTGGAAACTGGGAACTGGCAACTCTGGATCTCTCTCAGAACGGCCCCCGTGTGCGGGCGCGGAAGAAGGCTTCAGCGGCGGTGGGCGAGAGGGGTTCGATGGAGAGGAGTTCACCACCGGGAATTTCGCCTTCGCTGGAAGGGTTCCACGGAGCGGGGCCGTCGATGGTGGCGCGGGATTCGAGGGTGTAGCGGAGTCCCGGAGGACCGTAGACCCAGGCCTGGATTCCAGTGCTTGCGGGATCGTCGTCCTGTTCCATGACGACGATGGGGTCCTCGCCGATGAGCACCATGCGTCCGGCACGCACGAGGGAGCGTCCGGGCGGGGATCCGGCGGCCACCCGGGTGGTGAGGCGGTTGGGCAGGATGGGGAGGATGGTGGAATTCGTGCCGGGGGCGGTGCCGAATCCGAGCGACAACAGCGGGCGCGTGGACAGCAGCGTGGCCGGGCGGATCTGGAGTTGGATGCGGGTGGTGCCGTCGGGTCCGGGCACGAGCGTGGCTCCGGAGACATCGGCGGCGAGCGCGGTGATGGCGGGGCTGAGCAACCGCGACGGAGGTAGCACGAGATCGAACCCGAGTTCGGAGAGTTCGGGCGGGGCGTTCAGGAGGAACGGGATGGTTCCCGGGTTGCCATTCAGCGTGGCTCCGATGCCGGCGACCAGGAGCAGGTCAGAGGATGTGTCGCGAACGCCGATCTCGAAGGTGGCGTCGGCGGAAAGCGGCGGGGTGCCGTTGTCGGTGACGCGCACGGTGCAGGTGTGGATGCGTCCGCCCTGTTCGCCATTCGGCCGCCAGAGCAGCAGGCCGGTGGTGGCCTGGATGGAGGCTCCCTGAGGTGCCTGGACGAGCGAGAAACGCAGCGTCTGCGCGGGACGATCCGGGTCCGAGGCTCCCACGGTGAGGCTGAGGAGTTGGCCTTCGGTGAGCAGTTGGTTCGCGATCGGGTTCAGTGCCGGAGCGCGGTTCACCTCGCGGACCGTGACGGTCAGCGTGGCCTCGGTGGAACGGGTAGGAGAACCGGTGTCGGTGGCGCGGATGCGGATGGCCAGCACGCTGGGGCCGTCGGCTTCGGACGGATTCCACCCGTAGCGTCCGGTGGTCTCGTTCAGGACGAATCCCGCGGGGGCTCCGGAAACGACACTGAAGGACACCTGCTGCCCGGCATCCGGGTCGACGGCGGACACCGAGCCGTCGAGCAGCGTGAGTTCGTCGACTGATGCGGTCAGGCTTCCGGTGAAGACGGGGGGCTGGTTGCCAATGGTGGAAACCGTGGTGGAGGCGTCGGCGGTGGCGGCGATGGCTTCGCGGTTGCCGGCCTGGTCGATGGCGGTCGAGACGAAGGAATAGCGTCGGCCGGGTTCACCGCGGTAGAGCGCGCTGGTGGCGGGGGTACCCTGGATCCACGGGGCAAAGGGGCCGCTGTCCGTGGCGACCAGGATGTCGTAGCGGGCGATGCCGGATCCGCCGGTGTCGGTGCCGGACCACGACACCGTGAACTCGGCGGGAACGGTGGTGGGGAGGGCGTTCACGCGGCTTTCGGGAGCGGTGTTGTCGACGGCGACCGTGGTGGGTTCGCCGAAGACGATCTGGTAGGTGCCGCCCGGGGAACGCTCGAAGAGGTGGAAGAGGTTGGTCTGGATCGGGCGCAAGTCACCGCCGCGGATGAAGCGGTCGGTGAGCCAGACGTTGGGTGCCGGGATGACCGAACCATCGGGGCGCTGCACGCGGATCAGGTTGCCGGCGTCGGCCGGGGCCTGGGCGCGGATGTAGGTCCAACCGGTGGTGGGGGCGAGCGCGAGTTGATAGACGCCGGGGACACCGGTGGGGGTGATCTCGGCGGTGGTGACCGACTGCACGGGGGCGTCAGAACCGTTGCTGAGGAAGAGGCGATCGGGCAACTGCTCCGGCTCGTAGATGTCGTTGACGAGCATGTCGGGGCGCGTGTCGGTGTCCGGGGTGCCGGCCTGGACGATGCGGGTCAACTCGTGGATCTGGACTTCGCGGATGAGCGAGAGGCGACGGCTGCCGAGGGCGTCGGTGTGTTCGAAGGAAGCGGCGAAGTTGGTGAACGAACCCTGGATCGAGGACGAGAACAGCCAGCGCGCGATGCGGTTGGTGCCGGAGGCGATGGCTCCGAGGTCGATGTCGAGGGACGGGGAGAGGGGCTGGGATTCGAGTTGGGTGGCGAGCGTCTTGAACTCGATGACGAGGCCCTTCTCGTTGTCGATGACCTGGGGTTGGCCGCCCTGGATGCGGAGTCCGCGTGCGTCGCCGAACCCGACGTTCCGGACGCGCATGGCGAGCGAGTAGGGGATGCTGGGCTCGACCGTGAGCGTGAACGGGTCGTCGGCATAGACATCGCGCTCGTGGAAGTACTCCACGATCAGCTCGGGCTGCGGGTAGACCGTGATGGGCGCCTGCGCGAGCGGGATGGAGATGTTGGTGCCGTTCTGGCTGTAGGACAGGGTGCCGCTGACGAGCAGGACGATCGGGCCGTTGGTGGGCGCGACGTCGAGGCTGGGGATCAGGGTCCAGCGGGCGCGTCCGGTGGTGTTCGGGGCGAGGGAGCCGGTGCCATTGATGGCGGAGAAGGCTTCGAGTTCCGCGGGGCGGATGCCGAACGACTCCGTCACGTTGGTGCCGTTGGGGCGTTGGATGACGAGATCGACGAGGATGGAATCCAGCGGTGTTTCGGTGTCGTTCTCCACCTGGAGCGTGGCGCGGAAGGCGTCGCGGGTGAGCACGGCCCTCTGGTCGAGTTGGAGGCTGACCCGGGCGCAGACATCGCGCGGGGGTTCCTCGCCCGCGGCGGTGGCGGCTGGGCGGCTTCCGGGCCCGAGCAGACCAAGATCCGGAGCCGGACGGCACATGCGCCAGAAGGTGGTCATCGCCGCGAAATTGAACGGGAACGGCGGGAGGGACGCGACGAAGGCGGCGACCTGCGGATCCGCGCCGGGCTGGGTCCAATAGGGGATGTCGCGGTATTCGAACACGCGGGTGTACAGCTCCGAGTCATCGCATCCGAAGCTGTCGGTGGGGGAGTTCTTCGCCTGGAAGATCGAGAACGGACTGATCTGCTGTTGTGGGGTGCCGCAGACGAAGGACCAGAGCGCCGATGCGGCGATCGAGCAGGAGACATCGTCGAACTCATCGTCGAGGGCCGGCCCGGCGAGGCGGCCGCCCGTGACCGGGGCGGGGCGTCGGATGAGGATGGGGACCTTCACGGAGGCACCGCCGGGGAGTCTTCCGAGATCGCTCACGAGGGGCGTAGCGGTGAAGCGCGCGCCGCCGGGGATGTCGATGATGACGGAATCCGCGGCAATGAGGCCCTGGTTCCGGACGGTGATCTCGACCTGGAACTCCTCGCCGGCGTACTGGCTGATGTCGATGGCCGCCGGTTCGATGGTGACGATGGGTCGTGGCACCTGCGTCTCGAAGGTCGATTCCACGCGCAGCGTGTAGCTGTCCTCGATGGTGGTCGGTTCGACGAAGAAGGAATATCGGATGGTTTCCCGCGGGAGGAAGGCGGTGACGTTGGTGGTGGTTCCGGCGACGACCAGGGCGGTCTGGAGGAACGGCCGATGGCTGTCCGCCGTGACCGAGACGAGGTAGTAGGCCTCGGTCAGGTTCGGGAAGGCGGCGCGCCCGTCGATGCCGGTGCGGTTGGTGCGGATGGCGGTTCCGGTGAGCGCGTCGCGCAGGATGACTTCGGCGTTGGCCAGGGGCGGCTTGCCCTCGGCGAAGTAGGTGTATTCGTCCTCGGCGCGGACGGTCAGGTCGCCGATGCCGTCGGAGATGGCGCGGAACTGGGTGGGCACACTGAGCACGGCGCGTTCGCTGTTGAAGACGACGGCACCGTTGTAATCGCCCAGGGGCAGGTCCGCGGCCGGTGCCAGCAGGAGGGTGACGACGGCGTTGGATCCCGGTGGCAGGGATTGCAGCAGGGCGGGGGAGGACAGGGACAGCCACGGCGTGGGCGCGATGGCGATGGAGAGCGGGCCGGTGTCGAGACCTCCTTCGTTGCGGATGGAGAAGGCCACGGGGGTCTGGCGTCCGCGCACCATGGCGGCGTCGAGGCGGACCGGTGTCGCGACGAGTCGGGGAACGCGGATCTCCTGTCGGACCCGGGTGGTCAGGATGGCTTCTACGCCTTCCGCGGAGCGCACGCGGAGGCTGACGTTGGATTCCACGGCGGAGGTGTTGACGGCGGTGACGGTGACGCGGAGTCCGATCTGTGCGGAACCGGCGAGGGCGTTGGTCGTCAGCGTCGCGGAGACCGAGAGGCTGGGGTGGGCGGTGATGACTTCGGCGGTCAGGCCGGTGAGGGGGATGTCCGTGCGGTTGGCGACAGTGACATCCGCCTCGGTGGTGCCGGCTTCGGCAACCGTCATGCTCGGGAGTGGCGTGAGCGCGAGGCCCAGCAACCGGAATTCATCCTGCGCAGGGGGCATCGGCAGGGCGGGGTGACCTGCGGAGATCTGGTAGAGGCCGCCTTCGGTGCCGAGGGGTTGGAAGATGGCTTCGAACCGACCGTCGGGACCGGCCACCACCGGCAGTGTGCGGGTGATGCCGCGGACGGCGATGTGGATGGTGACGCCGACAAGCGGCACCGGGCTTCCATCCAATCGAACGGCGCGTCCCCGGAGCGGAACCGCTGAACCAGCGACGGCGGTGGTGACGTCGGTCTCCACCGTGGCCGAGTAGGCGGCGTTCACGCGGACGGACTGCGGGCTGACGCGGAGGTTGTTCGATTCGAGGATTTCGGAGACGGCGTTGGCGGTGTCGGTCTCCGCGATGAAGTGATAGTTCCCGGGTTGGTCGGGGAGGCGGACGTTCAGCGATTGTTCGAAGGAAGCGCCGGCCGCGAGCGGACCGGGGTAACTGATCTGGCCCTGCAGGGTGTCATTGCCGGCGTAGGCATCGGCGGAGATGGAGAGACGCTGGGTGATGCTTCCCGGGACGGCGATGGCTCCGCGGTTCTCGACGCGCAGGGTGACCGGGATCGAATCGCCGGCGACGGCATTCGTGACGAAGGTGATCGAAGCCACGACGAGGTCGGCGCGGTCAGCATCGGAGACCACGAGCGTGTCCGAGCCGGAGACAAAACCCGCGGCGGAGGCCGTGAAGAGCACGGACTGATTGCCATCGGTGATGCCATCGGCGAGCGAGGCAATCGGGAAGCTGAAGCGATCCGATCCCGCCGGGATGGTGACCGTGGATGGCGCGGTGGCCTCGGAGGTGTCGGACGAGGCGATGCCGACGGTGAGCGGTTGGGTGGTGGGCGTGTTGCGGAGGACGGTGGCGGTGGTTGCCGGGCTGCGACCTTCGGCGACGGCGTCGTCGGTGATCCGGAGCGTGAGGGTCGGACCATCGTTGTCGGTGATGGTCAGGACGTCGGCGACGACATCGCGGATGCCGGTGCGGTTGACCGAGTCGAGGATGGAGCCACCGATGGCGACGGGACGGGTGCCATCGGCAATGGTGTTGTCGACGACGCCGACCGGGATGGTCACGGAGGCCTGGTTGGCGGGGATGGTGGCGGTGCCGGGGAGGCGGACCGCACTGGAATTGCCGGAACTCAGAGCGACGACAACGGCGCGGCTGGTGGCGGGGTTCCGGGTGAGCGTGGCCGAGGTGGCGTTGGCACCGTCGCCTTCGCTGACGGTGCGTTGGGCGAGGGCGACGGTGATCGTCGGGATGTCATTGTCCGTGACGCCGACGGTGGACGAGACGGGCGGGATGCCGGCCGCGGAGGCGGTCAGGGTGTAGAGGTTGGTGCGCTCCAGCAGATCGTCCTCGATGGCCGCGATGGGGAAGGTGACGGACGGGGCATTCGCGGGGATGAGGACGGAGCCGGGTCCCTGGATCTGGGCGGTGTCACTCACGATCAACTGGACGGCCAGCGGAGTGGCGGCGACGGGCGAGCGGGAGATCGTGCCGAAGAGTGACCCGCCTTCCGGGACCTGGTTGGTGGACAACGTCAGGGTCAACCGCGTGAGGTCGGCATCGACGACGGTGAACGCCGACTGGGCCGGACGGAATCCAGCGCTCGTGATCGAAACGGTGACGGTCTGGTCGCCGTCGTTGACGCCGTCCGGGAGGACGGTGGCGTCGAAGAAGCCGGACGCCTGGCCGGCGGCGAGGACGAGGGATGCGGGCGTGCTGAGTTCATCCGGCGTGGTGTTCCCGATCTGGAGGGTGAGCGGGGCGGAGACCGGGCCATTGCGCGTGACGAAGGCGCGGGCGACGGGGTTGAGGGCGTCTTCGCGAAGGCTGGCCGGGGAGAACTGGAGGGTCAGGACTGCCGGGAGCGTGACGATCCCGGACTCGGCGCGGTTGTTGGATTCGTTGGATTCGGCCAGCACGTTGGCGCTGTCGGTGACGACGGCGAACCGGCCGGAGAAGTGCGGGAAGGTCACCGGGAGCGACACGCTGTTGGTGACGCGTTGGGTGGCTCCGGGCGGCAGGCTGGCGGTTTGGGAACGTTGGACGAGCACCGTCTCGGCGCCGTCCTCGGCGATGAACACGACCGCGTCGAGCCACGTGCCGGAGGCGAGGATGGGACCCGCGTTGGTGAGCGTGTGGACGACGTTGAAGGGGACGCCGGGTTCGATGACTGGCGGCAGGACGATCTCGGAGACCGCAAGGTCGAGGGCGGTGGTCGCCTGGAGGGTGGCGGTGTTGTTGGCCTCGGCGGTGTCGGTGGCGTTGAATTCGGCGACGCTGTTGCCGGTGTCGAGGGACAGGAACACGGTGAAGGTGCCGTAACCGTTCGCGCCCGAAGGCAGCGTGAAGGTGTGGGTGCGCGCGGTGGTGGCACCCGGGGCGAGGGAGGCCGCGTGGCTGAGCGAGGTGTCGAGGATGACGACGCGGCGGTTGGCGTTGGAGACCACGAGGCGTTCGGTCCATGGGCCGGTGGCGGCGCGTGTGCCGGTGTTGGCGGTGTTCCAGCGGAGTTCGATGGAAGCCCCGGGAGCCCACGTCGCAACGGTCGTCTGGAAGGACTGCGGCTCGAGGTCGGGGTAGGGGGCCAGTGTTCCGGTGACGGCGACGACGGCGAGGTTGTTGGCCTCGCCGGTGCCGGCGGCGTTGGCTTCGCGGACGGTGCCCACCGAATCGGCGGAGACTTCCACGCTCAATGGACCGGCCGCCACGGCTCCATCCGGGAGTTGCAGCGTCCGTTCGCGCGCACGGGATTGGTTGGGGGCGAGCGGGCCGGTGGTGTCGGTGGTGGATGCGGTCGCGACGACGGCACCCGAGGTGTTGCGCAGGACGACGCGGTCGGTCAACGGGACCGTGGTTGCGGCGTTGCCGCGGTTGGCGGTCGACCAGCGCACGGTGAGGCTGCTGCCGGTGACGACCGGATCAGGCGTGGCGGACACGCCCTCGGGAATCAGGTCGGCGAGGCTGAGGTTGCCCAGAAGGCTCTCGGGAGACGGGGTCGGATTGGGGACCATCCGGAACCGGTAGGTGGGTGGGGTGGCCGGGTTGAAGGCCGGTGCGTTGGCGACGAAGAAGAAGTCGCCGGTGTAGGGAAGGTTGAAGGTGCCACCGTCGCCATTGGCGAAGGCATCCAAGAGGCTGGTGCCTTCGGAAGTGAGCAGACGGTGATAGTTGCCGCTCGGGAAACCCGCGTACTCGACGACGTCGTGGTAGAACGACTGGCCGACGGTGCCTTGCAGGCGTCGGACGAACGTTCCCAACGGAAGATCAAAGGTGGCCTGGGTGATCGTCCCGGGAGTGAGGGTCGGGGCGTCCGTGATGTCGCGCAGGCGGAAGCGGTAGCCGGGTCGCTCGGTGCCCGATCCATAGAACGTCAGGGAATAGTCGCCGGCTCTCAGGTTGAGGAGTACGGGGGTTCCGGGCCCCTCGATGGATCGGACGAGGCTGTCGAAGAATTGGCCGCCGGGACCGTTGAGCCGGGCGTAGACGTTGCCATTGGTGAGCGGGTCGACGAGCAGCACCCGGGGTTGGAGGAGCCGGAACGTGAAGGTGTGGAGTTGCAGCGGTTGCTGGAGTTCGCCGGAAACAATGTCGTTGAGCGCCAGCGGTTGCGTCGTGTCCGCCATCCTCCAGAGGGTAAAGCGATGGACGCCGTTCGTGCCCGTGTCGGTGTGGGTACCGCTGACGAGCAGGGTAGCGCGGCCTGTGCGCGGAGCGGTGAAGCGGGAGCTGTACGAGTTGAGGTTGGCCAGTTCCACGCCGCCTTCGACCGGAAGGATCAAGTCCGCGAAGACGGTGGTCGAGTAGCCGGTGGTCCCAAGTCCTTCGAGGACGTATGTGTCGCCGGCGCGGACATCGAACGCGTAGAAGGTCGACATCGAGGTCGGGGCGTTCGTTCCGGTGATCTCGGTGTTGAAGGCGATCGGGCGGGCGGATTGGAGATCCCAGACCACGGCGCGCAGGCTGGGAGTGCTCTCGCTGGAGGCGTCGAAGGTGATCTGGTACTCGCCGGGTGTCAGGCGCAGCCGCGTGGAGGAGGCCTGCCCGTCGATGTCGAGGGAACTCAACGTCTGGCTGACGAGACGTGTTCCCTGATGGTCGAGGGTGACCTGGACCTGGTTGGCTCGCCCGATGGCGTCGAACATCACCTCCCGGGTCTGGTCGAGCACGAGGCGGAAAAGTGCCCGTCGGCCCGGCGCGCTGAACTGGAGATCGAAGGGGGTGTTGAGCGCGATGTCCGTGACCGTTTCCTGGGGCGTGTTCCAACGGAAGCGGTTGGTCGTGGAAGCCCCGGTCTCATCATTCGGGCTGGAAACCACCATCACGTAGCGCCCGGTTTCCGGCAGTGTGAACCGGTCGGTGAAGGTGTCGGTGTAGTTCCAGGTGAGATAGGTTCCGGACGGACGGAACAGGGTGGCGGTGGCGCGGCGTTGGTTGCCGGTGGAGGCGTCGCCTTGGAGGGTCCAGGGCTGTTGCGCGACGCCATCGAACCAGTACATGCGGGTGCTGTTGCCCGGCGTGTGGACGTCGGTGACCCAGGCGTCGGGGGGAAGTGGGGTTGCCTCCGCGGCATCCAGCAGACGGAAGCGGAATGGATCCGCCGCGCCGGTGATCGCGAGTTCGTACTCGCCGGCTTCGAGACGCATCAATTGGAGATCCGGGCGATTGAAGTTGTCGGAATCGCGCAAGCGGACCCGGTCGTGGCGGACCCCGAACCGGTCGCGCAGGGACCAGGAATTGGCCCCGTTGAGGAGGGAATCGATTCCCACGAGTTTCCGCTCGTTGAGTTGGAAGCGGTAGAAATTGGTTTCGGATGCCGAGGCGGGGCTGCCGTCGATCTGTTGGTTGAACGCGATCAACGGGCCATTGAACGGGGCGGGAGGAACGGTGCCACCGTCCTCGACGATGAATCGGATGGTTCCGCCGGTGCCGTCTTCCTGGATGCCACCGTGCAGGGCGAGGAAGTGACGGCCCGCTTGCACGGCCCGATACGTGATCGGGTTCAGGGACGCTGACCCCGCTTGCGTGAAGCGCGGTGTGTAGAGGCTCCAACCCGGCGTGAAGTTGAATCCGGTGCGGGTGATCGAACGCAGGTTGATCTGCTGGCCTGCAGCGAGGTCGATGCCGACGACCGCGATGGCGGCCGACGGCGTGAGTTGGACTTCGGATTCGACGCCGATGGCGATGGTCGGGCTGGGCTCCATCGGAACGAGCCGGAACCGGAACCGGTTGGTGCCGTCGGTGTCGTCGCGCAGGACGATGGCAGCGTTGCCTGCCGGGATTTCAAAGGGGCCGGTCTCCGAGTAGAGACGGCCATTCGCGGCCGTGCCCCACGCACCTTCCACGCTCCACGGAATGGACGAGTAGAACAGGGAGTCCATCAGGAAGAACTGGCGCGTGGGCTGGATCCATTCGTAGCGGCGCACCTGGCCCGGCGTTGTGATTCCACCCGCGACTTCCGAGCCCACCGTGTAGGGCGCACCGACGACGTCCGCGCGGCGCAGGATGAAGCCGATCGTCGCCGCGGCGTCGGGATTGCTGATGCGGCCCTGGATCAGGATGTCGTGGATGCCGGTGGTCCGGACGACGAAGGGGCCGAGGTCGCTGAGGGTTTGATTGATGAGGAAATTGCCGAGGGGATCGGTGATCAGGAGGCCCGCGTTGCTGGGCAGGTTGGTGCTGCCGAGGTGATCGAAGTACACCGTTTGCCCGGCGTTCAACGCGACGCGCCAATACTGGCTGCCGCGCGCGGAATCCAGGGACACCTGGTTGGTGGCGTCGAGCGTTGTCAGGATGCCGGCGGCGGCATCGAGGACGCGGAACCGGTAGGGAGGTGTCTGCACGTCCTGCGCAGAGAGGACGAGGCGATGGTCGCCGGGGCTCAGGTCGGATTGCCAATGCCCGTCGCTCCAGAAGGCGCTGGAAGCGATGGAGCGGGAGGCGTTGGACAGGTCCCATCGGACATTGGCGTACTCCAGATGGTCGAGGGCGAGACGCCGGGGTTCGGCAAGGTTGAAACGATAGGTGATGGTCTGGCCCGGACTGCTGATGGCCGACGCAATGAGGGTGTCGAAGGCGAGCGGTTCGTCGCGCTGGAGGATGGGCAGGATGGCGAACGCATGGGTGTTGTTCGTGCCGGCGTTGCCGACCGGGCCCTGGATCAGGAGGGTGTGGGAGCCGCTGCTGGTGGTGGTGAGGCTGGCGGTGTCGTTGAAGGATTGGGACCAGACCTGGCGTCCGCTGGGTTCGATGAGCGTCCAGCGTGGCTGGGAGGAGGGGAAGCCTGTGGCCTCGAAGGCCCGGCCAAGGATCTGCTGGCCGGCATTGAGCTGGATGCGGTAGGCGAGCGCTCCATTGGGCGGTGTGAGGGCATTGGTCACCGACTGGCCGAGGGTGATCGGGAGGGCCTGGTCGAGGTCCACGAGGCGGAACCGGAAGGCGGGGGTTTCGCGTTGGGCTCCTCGAATCACGAGACGGTAGTCCCCGGCGCGCAATGCCTGGACGGAGGCGGACTCGGAATCGAAACGTCCGGAAGCGATCAGGCTGGAGGGTCCCTCCAGACGCCACCCGGCCGTGGTGGAGAGAAGCCCATCGACGAAGAGTCGTCGCGCCGTGGGCAGTTGGAATCGATAGGTGACCGACCCATCCGGCGTGGGCACGGCACCGGAGATCTCGGTGTCGAGGGGCAGGGGCAGGTCGAGGTCCTCGACGTTGAGGATCTGGAAGCGGCGGACGCCTTCGGGGGTGTTGGAGTTGTTGGATCCGGGGATGAACGGAGCGGCGGTGAAGGCAATGGTGTAGTTCCCGGAAATGGGCGCGGTCCACCGGCTCAGGTCGAAGAATGAGCCGCCAATGGAGCTGCCGTTGACCCGGAGGGATTCGCCGTTTGGTGCGAGGACTTCCCATCGCGGGGTGACGTTCGCGAATCCGTTATGGCTGTCGGCCAGCATGACGACCGACTGTCCGTTGGTGAGGCTGAGTCGACGGTACGCCGTGCGCGCAGACGGGGCGTTCGTCATCGTCACGGATTCTCCCAGGACGATGGGCGGCGGATTGCCGGCATCGTGCAGGAGGAAACGGACCGGGGCGGCCGAGGCGGTGGTGCGCCAGACGATGAGTTGGTACTCGCCCGGGACTGCCGGGAGATGGCGGGAGGCCGCGGCGACGGATTCCTCATGCAGGATCCCTGTCGGCCCCTGGAGCTGCCAGCGGTCGCCGAAGTTGGCCGAAAGCGGATTGAGGCCGAGGAGGGTGGCCGTTGGCAGGGTGAAGCGGTAGCGGTTGGTGAAGGTTGCCGCTGTTTCAATGACCTGTTCCGTGCCGAGGGCGAGGACGGGTGCGTCGGGGTAGAGCGGGGTGTTGCCAAGCAGGTTCAACACCAGGCTGTAGGTGCCGGTGCCCGTGTTCCGCGAACCGCCGTTGAGGATGATCTGGTGAGGTTGGGCTGCGCGCGTGGTGAACTCCGTCGGGTTCCCGAACTGGGGGCTCGCCAGCACGTTCCCGAAGGGATCGATCGCGTGCGCGGTGAGGTTGTTGAGATTGGTCCGGCCGACGATCGTCAGGCGATAGCGGTCGCCGGGATTCGGGGTGAAGAGGAAGTAGGCTGCGGAATTGGCGGGGTCGAGGGTGCCGGCGTTGGTGACGCCCACCGGCAACAGGGCCCCGGTGGGCAATGGAACCAGGCGGAACTGGTACGCGTTTGTGGCATCGCCCTGGCCGTAGACGCGGATGCGGTGCGGACCCGTACCCAGTCGGAGCAGGGTGTTGCCAATGGCGTCGCCGCTGGAGAAATACTGGCCGCTGCCAATCGCTCCAAACGGTCCTTGAACCGACCACAGGAGGTTGTCGGTGTTGGTCTGGGGATCGAGATGCAGCAGGGTCGGCTGGCTCAGGTCGAAGAGGAATTCGTCGACTTCACCGGGCACCGACACCATGCCGGTGGTGACCGGTTGGGCCAGTGCCGGAACAAGACTGGCCAAGGTCCACCAGAGGGCGGCCAACCAACCGTGTGCCCCGGCAGCTTTCGGGGTCGCCGTTTTCGCACGCATGCAATCCATGTTCAAAAACCTGTTGAGATGCCAGAACCGCGCCACGCGCAGGAATGAGAAGCGCGTGGAGGGCTTGGCAGGGTTGGCGACCCGGGAATCCGCTCGGCGCGGTCACGGTCGCAGGGATCGAGTCAGTCCTGTCGTCCTTGGGAGGCCCGCAGCATCAGGAGTAATGCCGGTGCGTGCCGGGTACAGGAGACTTCGACAGAGCGCATCCTAGGGGGTGGCGTCCTCCGGGGGAAGGCCGCAGTGGCGGAACGTGCCCACCGGGGCGCATCTTGACATTGTCCCCGCATGGAACGGGGTGGCGACGTCCTCGTCGCCGTTCCTAAGCCACTCCCAAGGCGATGAGGACATCGCCGCCCCGTTCCCATCTTCAAAAGGGGCAGTGTCAAGATGCGCCCTGCCCACCGTTCTTGCGGTCCCGGAGCCAGATAATCGGTGGGAACATTCACGATTTGGTGCAGGATGAGGCCATGGTGCCTGTGGTCCATTGCGAGGAATGGCGGTCGGGAGTGTGGCGTTGGTGGGGGTTCAGTCCCGCCCACAAGGTCGACTTGATGTCACACGCCGTGCAGGGGCCCGCGGGCGGGTGGGTGATCTTTGACCCGATTCCGCTGGATCCGGAGCGCGTGGCCGCATGGTGCGACGGACGTCGGATCGACGCCATCGTGCTGACCAACGGCAATCATGAACGCGCTGCTGCGGATTGGCACCGGGTGTTGAAGTGTCCGGTGCTCGGGCCGACGGGCGTGCTGTGGGAATGGGATGGGATCCGGAGCGACGAGGATGCGGTCCCGACCGGATGGAAGCGGATGCGGTTGGAAGGCGGCGCGCCCGGCGAAACGGCGTGGTGGCTGGAGTCGCTGGGGTTGATGGTGTTTGGCGATGCGGTGGTGAACCTGGCCGGACGCGGCCTCGAGTTGTTGCCGGACAAGTACTGCCAGGATCCGACGGCCTTGCGGCGGTCGTTGCAGGCGTTGGTGTCGATTCCGTTTGAGTCGGCCCTGTTCGCGCATGGAGATCCGGTGGCGGGCGGGGCGTCGACACGAATCCAGGGGTTGATGACAGGATGATGGGATTGAGGAAGGACAGGATGACGGGATGACAGGATGACAGGATGGCAGGATGGCAGGATGACGGGATGGATGGGTTTCGAGGGGGGCTTGGATTCGAATGGGGCGGGGGCAGTTTCAAGATGCGCCCCTGAATCCCAGCGCTGAAACCCGGTGCTGGGCGTGGGTGGGGGGATGGGGTAGGGTCACGGAAATGTCGCAATTGCCCAAGGTGGCGGTGCTCGGAGTGGGCTCGCTTGGTAAGGAACATGCCCGTGTCTACGCGGAGCTGGCGCGGTCGGGTCTGGTGGAGTTTGCCGGCGTGTTCGATGTCCATGCGGAGTCGGCGCGCACCCATGCGGAGCGGCATGGGGTGCGGGCGTTTGCCACCGTGGAAGAGGCCTGCGCGGTGGTGGACGCAGTGAGCGTCGTGACGCCGACCGTGACGCACCATGCGCTGGCGCGTCAGGCATTGCTGGCGGGTCGCCATGTGCTGGTGGAGAAGCCCATGACCGAGACCGCGGAACAGGCGGCGGATCTGGTGCAGTTGGCGCAGGTCGCAGGTCTGGTGCTGCAGGTGGGACATGTCGAACGGTTCAATCCGGTATTCCGGTATCTGGAGGAGGCCGCGACCCAGCCCCGGTTCATCGAGTGTCACCGGTTGTCGCCCTATCCGGCGCGGAGCACGGACATCGGGGTGGTGCTCGACCTGATGATCCACGATCTCGATGTGGTTCTGGCCTTCGTGAAGTCGCCCGTGGTTTCGGTGGAGGCGGTGGGGATCTCGGTGTTGAGCAAGAGCGAGGACATTGCGAATGCCCGATTGCGGTTCGCCAACGGATGCATCGCGAACCTGACGGCGAGTCGGATCTCGCCCGAGCGTACACGGAAGATCCGGGTCTTCAGCGCGGGTCCGAAGCCGACGTACATCTCCCTGGATTACCGGGCGCAGGAGGGTTTCGTGTATCGCCTGGCGGCCGAGGACGCGCAGGAGAGTTCGCTGTTGAAGAAACTGCTGTCGGCCAAGGACAGCGCGATCGTGAGTGAGTTCGCCGGGAAGAAGATCGTGCGCGAGCCGGTGCCGATCACGAAGGATGAGCCGTTGAAGTGCGAGTTGCAGCACTTCGTGGAATGCGTGCGGGAACGCCAGACCCCGCGGGTCACGGGTGCCCAGGCCAAGGTGGCTCTGGATGTGGCCTTCGAGATCGTGCGGCAGATCAGGGAAGCGGGGTGAGGCTCAAGTTTGAAGTTTGAAACCGGCGTAGACGAGGTCACGAGGCTGTGGTGGGAGATTTCTGCCTCAGGTGCGGAGTACCGAAAGAGGATAGCCCACGGCGTCATACGTGGGTCCCGCGCTCCCACGGATCCTCAGACCCAGCGGGGCGACAGACGGGGCAGGCCTCTCAAGGAGGAAAAGCCGCAAAGGAAGATGAGGCGAGCCGCAATGGGTCGACAGAAGTGAACACCACGCAGGTTGGCCAGTGTCCGAGGCAGGCCTGCTCAAGTTTTGCGTCCTCTTGCGATTTTTGAGGCTCAGAGGAAGTCAGTATTTTGCCGCAAGGAACGCAAGAAGTCACAAAAAGGAACATGCTGATCTGCCCGGGTTAGATGCCGTCCCTTGTCGACTCGCGTGAGATCTGGTCCGTGCGTCGCGTAGATCGTGATTTTCTCGGGCATGCACCCCTTCGCCCCGTTCCACCGACGAGTTACACAACGACACCGGCCGGGGAAGTGGACGTGGTGACGTACAGCGTGGGGGCAGTCCGGAGATGCAGACGGCTCCGCTGCGGTTCGGCTACGATCGTCTGAGGCGACGCAACACGATCAAGACCTACTTGCCGGGAACCAATGCCACGTGGATTCTGAGCCTGCCAACACCTCCTCCCGTGTCCACCCTCTCCCAGATCGACAACGACCTTGGCGAACCGCAGCAGGTCCTCAACCAACCGTCCGCCGCAGGGCAACCCGCGGAATGCCACGCCTACAACGCGGCGCAGCAGCGCATCCGCGATGAGTTGGCGGATGGATCGTCCTGGAACTGGGAGTACGACCCCCTCGGACGCCGCATCGGACGGATCATCAGCACCGGGGCCAGCGGGAGCTGGGTGCCCACTTCGACGACCCGCTGGCTGTATGAAGGATGGAACCCGGTGGCCGAGTTGAATGGGGCCGGGACCCTGGTGCGGGAATACGTGTGGGGCACGGATCTGAGCGGAAGCGGGCCCCATGGCCACCGCCAATCCCTTCCGCTGGAGCACAAAGATTCAGGATGAGGATACAGGGTTGAACTACTACGGGTATCGGTACTACTCGGCGGGGGTGCAAAGAGTCATATGAACAATGCTGTTTATGCCTTGGTGGTCATGATTTGCGGATTGATCGTGGTGTCTTGTCGTCACGGAGAAGCTCCCGCTTTCGAATCTGTTGAGTACTTTGAGGGCGGAGACATATCGCCTCGTAAACGCTATGCATTTCTATTGTCGACGGGTCGAACAAACCTGAGTTACGTCTCCGATCCACACAAGGCCGACATCTATACGGTAGACGGTTTGGTCGCTAATGAGATTTCCAGAGAATTGGAAGAGCGAGGGGTTTATAAATGGAGACCAGAATCCGATATACGCCCCGGATCTCCATGGCGAACCATTGTCATTAACACATCAACTGGAAGGGTTGTGTTGTTCCAGGTAGATCAGGAACCCTCCAAGGAGGAGGATCTGGTGGGTTACTTCCGAGAAACGGCGCTTCGGAAGGGGCATAGGCTTCATTGATTCTACCGGGGAGGGACAACGGTGTCCGTGGCGGGTGAGTTTCGGGCAGGAGGGGGCACGCGAACTGATCAGAGAGTTTTCGATACCGATGCCGATTGCGATCCCGATACCGAGAACGAAGCCTTCGGCAGCCTCTCTACCCGACCCGACGTGGATTGACGAGGAACCCGACTGGCCGATCCTATCCGCACGCGTCGGTATCGGCATCGGTATCGGGATCGGAATCGAAAACAAAGAGCAGCATTGGCATCGATCCCGATTCAAATCTTCTCCGGGAGAACCATGATGCCAACCTGCTTCGCAGCCGACCTAAGTTCCTTGTGGAGCGTCGCGAGCGGCAGACTCGCGCGCATCGCCAGTTCCAGATAGGCCGCGTCATGAAGGGTCAGCTCGTGGGCGCGCGCCAGCGCGAGCGTCGTCGCGGTGGAGTTGGCGGCCGTCTGCGGGTCCGTGTCTATGGCGAGCGCGCTCAGGATGCCTAGAAAATGCGCGGCGTCGGCCGGCGTACAGCGCTTGCGCCGTCCGCCCATGAGCAGCGTGTTGCCGACTTCCAAAAACCAATGCTGGGCGGCCACAGCCCGCCCGCCTTGGTTCAGGCGGTCGAGAATTCCTCCGGTCTCCGGCGTGGCCTCGCCCGCGAAGAACCAAGCCATCGTGACCGAACAGTCGAGGACGAAGGCCCCGCTCATCGCCTGCCTTGCGTCTTCCATGCCTGGAGTTCGGCGGCCGTGGCCGCCCGACGCACCCGGCCGGCGCGCATCTGCGTGATGGCGTCGCCCACGTCCTGGAGGCTGGGCCGCTGGGCCGGAACGAGTCGGGCGATCTCGGCGTTGTGTCGGGTAATGACGAACTCCTCGCCTTGGCTGACCCGCTCCACGAGTTCGGAGAGCCTGCTCTTGGCCTCGGCGAGGGGGACTGAAATGGACAATGCGCTCATGAGGACTGCGTTTGATCTAGTCTACGTCTAGGCTATCTGATCATGGGAAGGGGGGCAATTGGGTCAGAAGATTCACTCTCGCAGAGACGCGGAGGCGCAGAGGAAGTGGGGCTTGAATCATCGTCATCGAGTCATCCAGTGGTGATGCGGTTCACGGGTGCCCACGCTCCCGATTGGTTGTCTCTCCCCGCGGCTCTCCCCCTCTGCGCGAGATTTCTGCTGCATGAGTGCGGCGTATCCGATTGGTGTTCCGGGGTGACGGAGAGGCGATCGCACTCTTGCGTTCGTGGGCGAAGGGGTTCTGTCGCCCCTGCCGGGGCTGGGTGTTCATGTGGGGACGGAACCCAGCGCTTACGCGCTGGGCTATCGTCTGTCGGCCCTCCGGGCCTGGGACCACGGCTTCGGCCAGGGTTGCATGGGTCGGATTCGTGTCGTTGGTGTCCTTCGTGGTCGAACAACGGCGGAGGGTTGAACCACGAAGCGCACAAAGGGCACGAAAGGAGGATGGGAAGGATAGGGCGATTGGGGAACTGTCTCAGTAGGCCGGCCACAACCACGTTGTGGTTGGGTGGGGGGAAGGATCTGGACCCAGGGTTGTCCTCGTTCCTCGGCCAACCCTGGGCTAAAGGACGCAACGCCGTTGGCGTTGATGGGGGCCACGATGGGGCGCGTGGTCTGGGTTTGGAACGGTACTTTGGCTCGGACTGGAACACGCGCTGCGCGTGTCAGTATCGGTATCGCCATCGGAATCGAAAACGAAGAGGAGCACCGGGTGTGGTCCCGATCCCCAACTGCCCCCTTTGGAAATGTTTTCGGGGCGGCGATGTCTTCATCGCCAGAGGAAGGGGCTTTGGGAGAGGGCGACGAGGACGTCGCCTCCCCGATCCTGGAATGGAGAGGCGATGTCTTCATCGCCGTGAGAAGGGGCTTTGGGAGAGGGCGACGAGGACGTCGCCACCCCGATCCTGGAATGGAGGGGTGATGTCTTCATCGCCGTGAGAAGGGGTTTTGGGAGAGGGCGACGAGGACGTCGCCGCCCCGGCCCCTATCGGCCGAAGTTTACTCTCCGAAGATCCGGCTGCTCGACGGCGTGGGTGAGGTCGGAGCCCAGATGCGGATGTTGTCGATCTTGCCGGTGTCGTCGAAGGAGCCGAACCCGATCTTGCCCTGGGTGAAGGTGGTGTCGGTGGCTTCCATGATCGGGGTGGTGAGGTCGTCGAAGAAGACGCGGATGGAGCCGGTGGCGGCGCGACGTTCGATGCGGATGCGGTGCCAGATGTTCTGGCCCCAGTTGACGCCGGTGGTGGTGCGGTTCGTCAGCTTCCGGCGTGGGGCTCCGTCGACGATGAAGACATTGTGGGCGTGGTCATCGGCGGCGGTGGCGACGTGCGTGTAGTAAAAATGCGACGCGTCGCGGAAGCCGAAGAAGACACACATGTCGCGATGGCCGTACTCGCGTCCGGTCTGGAGGAAATCACCTTCGAGGATGAAGTCGCCGTAGGTCTGGCCGGAGAGGAGGGCGATGTTGACCGGGGAACGGACCGGTGGGGTGTACTTGCTCTGGCTGGCGAGTTCGAGGGCGTGGCTGGAGCCGTCGGCGGAATGCTTCCAGGCGTTGCGATCGGTCCGTTCGAGGCGGTCGAGGCTGGCGTCGGAATCGAAGTGTTCCTCGGTGACGAGCTTCCAGCCTTCGGGAATGGGGCCGTGCAACGGGGACACCGGACGCGGGAGGGCGCGCCACGCGAGGCCGGGGTTGTTGGTGATGATGCCGTCGACGCCGAGTTCGACGAGTTGCCGCATGAGGGCGGGGTCATCGATGGTGTAGACCCAGACGTCGAGGCCCTTGGCGTGGGCGTCGCGGACGGCGGCGAGATCGACCTGACGGTTCCAGACGATGATGCGGGCACCGATGCGTTTGGCTTCATCGATCCAGCGGGGGGAGAGCTTCTTTTCGTCGTCGGTGAGTTTCTTGCCGCCGAACTGTCCCCATGGACCGAGGGCACCGAGGACCTGATCGGGTTCGAGTTTGTGGTAGTCCTCAAGGTAGGCCCAGTCGAAGGCCTGGACGACGACCTGGTTGACGAGCTTTCGGCGGCGCAGCAGTTGGACGCAATCGGCGGCGGCACCGGCCTTCCGCTCGATGAGGGTGACGGAGCCCTTCTGGATGACGTCGAGGGCCTGGTCGAGGGTGGGGATGAAAGCGGGAGGCTGGTTCGAACCGCGCCAGGTGGCGGCGTCGAGGGACTCGAGTTCGGCGAAGGGGAACTCGGAAACGTGGAGGTTCGTGCGTCCCCAACGGCGGGTGGCGTCGGTGGTGCGATCGAGGGTGTGGTCGTGGAGGACGGTGAGGATGCCGTCGCGGGAGTGGTGGTAATCAAGTTCGACGAGATCGGCGGCGGCGGTGACGGCGAGTTGGAAGGCGGGAAGGGTGTTCTCGGGGGCGGCGGCCGAGTAACCGCGGTGGGCGATGACGAGGGGGCGATCGAGGTTCAGGAGCGATTCCGCGGGCGATGCGGCGTGGAGGGGAGCGAGGGCCGGGGCGACCATGCTGAGGGCGAGGAAGGAGCAGGTGGCGACGTGGTTCACGGGGTGTTCGATACGCGGAAGGGGGCGGGGATGTCGAGCGGGGGAGGTGCCAAGTTTGAAGTACGCCGGAGGCGTTGCAGCCGATGGCCCCGGGTCGTGCGAAGCACGCACCCGGGGAATAGCGTGTCGATTGTGAATCCGCACCCCGGAGGGGTGCGAAGATCCGGCAGTCTGCAACCCCTGCCGGGGTAGGTGACTCCTTGAGTCACCCGAACCCGGGGTTGCTTCGCACCCCGGGCTGTACGCTTCAACGCCTCCGGCGTACCCAGGAGGCACCCCCTTGGACTTCCGGTGGAGGCACCTCTTTTGACATTTTTCATCCAGGACGTGACAGCCGGGTGCCCTCACCCGGCGTTGTTGAAGGATTCGCCGCGCGGGGGGTGTTGGAGGGGGATGGGTTGTAGGCCGCGTGGCCTCACGCGGCGCATGCCCCTGCCATCGCCGGGTGGGGGCACCCGGCCTTCAAAGGGGGAGGTGACCGCCGGGTGGGGGCACCCGGCCTTCAAACTGGAGGTCCTCCGACCAAAGTCGGAGTGGGTTTGTGGGCTGGGTGTGGTCGAGTGATGGAAGTGACGGCTGAGCAAGTACATCTGTTGAGGAAATCGTTTGCGATCGTGGAGCGGCATCCGGAGGTGGCGGCGCTGGTGTTCTATCGGGAGCTTTTTTCGATCGAGCCGCGGCTGCGTGGGTTGTTCCGCAACGACATTGCGGCGCAGGCGACCAAGCTGATGGAGATGCTGGCGGGGGCGATCCGGTTGCTGGATGAACCCGGACGGTTGGTCCCGGTGCTGGAGGACCTGGGACGACGGCATGCCGGCTACGGAGTTGAAGCGGCCCACTACGCGGTGGTGCGGCAGGCGTTGGTGGCGATGCTGAGGAAGGTGCTGGATCGTGAACTTACGCCGGAGGTGCTGGCGGCGTGGGCGGCGCTGTATGACGTGGTGGAGGCGTCGATGCTTCGGGGGGCGGCGACCGCTGGAGCCGATCCTGGATCCGGGCCAGCGCCCACGCGGCGTGCTCGCGGATGAGGGGTTCGGGATCGGTGGTGGCGCGCGCGAGGGGGGCGATGGATTCCGGGCCGCCGATGTTCCCGAGCGCGACGGCGACGTTGCGGAGGAATCCGCGGCGTTTTGTGCGGAGGATGGGGGAACCGGCGAAGCGGGAGCGGAAGGTGGCGTCGTCGAGGGCGAGCAGGTCGTGGAGGGCGGGGGCGTCGAGGTCGTGGCGACGGTGCGGGGCGAGGAGGCGGGCTTCGGCGGCGAACCGATTCCAGGGACAGGCGGCGAGGCAATCGTCGCAGCCGTAGATCCGGTTGCCGATGAGGGGGCGCAGCTCCTCGGGGATGGATCCCTTGAGTTCGATGGTCAGGTAGGAGATGCAGCGACGCGCATCGAGGGTGAAGGGCGCGGGGAGCGCGTGGGTGGGGCAGGCGTCGAGGCAGCGGGTGCACTTGCCACAGAGGTTGCGTGCGGGTGGGTCGATGGGGAGTTCGGCCTGGGTCAGGATTTCAGCGAGGAGGAACCAGTTGCCGAGTTCGCGGGAGACGAGGTTGGTGTGGCGTCCGACGAAGCCGATGCCAGCGCGTTGGGCGAGGTCCCGTTCGAGGATGGGACCGGTGTCGACATACCACAGGGAGCGGTGGGCCGGGGTGGTGGCGGCGTCGAGCCACGCGGTGAGTTCGGCAAGGCGCGGGGCGAGGATGTCGTGGTAATCGGAATGTTGGGCGTATCGGGCGACGATCCCGCGGGGTTCGCTGGCGTTTGAAGGGGTGGAATCGGGCTCGGGTTGAGGGTCGTGCGCGTAGCTGACGGCGAGGGCGATGATCGAACGTGCGCCGGGAAGGACGAGGTCGGGGTTGCAGCGTTTTTCGGCGTTGCGGGCGATCCATTCCATGCCGGCGTGGCGGCCCTCGGCGAGGGCCTGGCGGAGCCTTGGGCCGGACTCGGGCGCGGCGGCGGAGGTGACGCGGCAGGCGTCGAATCCCAGTTCGGCGGCGCGCTGCTTCAGTTGGGCGGCGAGATCGGTCACTTCAGGACGGATCCAGGGGCGTGCCGAGGCGGAAGGAGGAGGCGATCTGGCGGGCGGTTTCCGCGGGAGATCGGAAGTCGACCCCGACGATGAGATCGGCGTCGCGGTAGGCCGGGGTGCGGACGGTGAGCAGGTCCTGGATGCGGGCGAGGGGATCGGGAGTCTGGAGGAGGGGGCGGTGGGACTGGTGTCGGACGCGGGCGTAGATGGTTTCGGGACTGGCCCAGAGGCAGACGATGAGGGCGTGGGTCCGGAGGGAATCAAGGTTTCCGGGGGTGACGGCCAGTCCGCCTCCGGTGGCGATGACACGGCCGCTGGTCGATTCCAGTTCGCGGCAGAGTTCGGACTCGAGATTCCGGAAGAAGGGTTCGCCGTCCTGGGCGAAGATGTCGGAGATCTTCCGACCCTGGCGTTGTTCGATCAGCTTGTCGGTATCGACGAACTCGAAGTGGAGGGTCTGGGCGAGGAGGGATCCGACGGTGGTCTTGCCCACGCCCATGAAGCCGATGAGGGCGATGTTGCGGTGAGTGCGCGGGACGGACGACATGCGGGGTTGGTAGCGTGGACGGAGGCGGGAGGGAAGGCTGCACGCGGGCGAACGCCGCGTGAAGGGATCAAGTGGCGGGGATGAAACGCTGGAGGAGCAGGGCAGCGCCGAAGCATCCGACGAAGGCGAGGGTGGAGGGGAAGTCGGCGGGGGCGGCGAGGAGGTCGACGAGGCAGATGCCGGCGAGCAGGCCGGACACGGTGCGGCCGAGGTTGCGTTGGATGGAGGTGAACGTGTGGCGGAGGCACAGGGCGGCCCAGGTCAGGACAAGGGCGGAGACCAGAAGGCCGCGCAGGCGGTAGGGGCCGTTGTTGACCAGGAAGGCAAGGACGATGGGCAGCGCCAGGGCGACCAGCGGCCAGATGGCCAGCGGACCAAGGATGCTCTCGCGTCGGGCGACATAGGAGAGACCGACGATCCATCCGGCGAGGGCGATGGCGGTCCAGAGGGCGAGGCCAGTGACGCCGTCGTCGGCGGCCGAGGCGGCCACCAGCAGGAGGAAGAACCGGCACACGGCCATGATGATCGGGGAGAATTCGACGGCCTTGTGGACGGCGTCGTAGAGGAGGATGGCGGCGACCAGAAGGAGGGTGAGGACGGCGGTGTCGAGGCCGAGGAACAGGAGGGGCAGGGTGCCCACGCCGAGGAGTGAAAGGCCGGCGATCCAGACGAACGACTCGGAGATGGCACCGGATGGGATGGGACGCTGGCGGCGGTGCTGTCGGTCGAAGGAGGCGTCGAAGGCGTCGTTGAGGTACATCCCGCCGATGTAGAGGAGGGAGGTGGCGAGGCAGAGGAGGAGGAGGAGTCCCCACGCGCCGCCGCCGGCGAGGAGCCAGCCGCAAAGGCAATTGCTCCAGACCGTGGGCAGGTTCGACACGCGCCCGAGGACGAGCAGCGTGCGTGCGCTGGGGAACTTCGCGTCAGCCATGAGCGGCGGAACCTAGCGAGGGTCGTGGGGGATGGGAATCCCGATGAGGCCAGCGAGTTGGGTGGGGTTGGCGGTGCCGGTGGTGCCCAGTTGATGGATGACGCAGCTGGCGGCGGCCATCGCCAGTTCGAGCGCTTCCGGAATGGTGGCTCCGGCCGCGAGGGCGGCGGTGAGGTTGGCCGTGACGGAATCGCCGGCACCGACGATGTCGATGGGCCCGCGGAGGGGCAGGGAGGGTTGGTGATGGGAGGTTCCGTCGGGGGAAGCTCCGACGATCCCGCGTTCGGCGAGGGTGATGAAGACGGGGCGGGCGTTGGTGCGGGCGAGGTCCGCGGCGGCGCGGCGGATGTCGTCGAGGGCTTCGACGGGTTGGCCGGCGAAGCGGGCGAGTTCGGCGGCGTTCATCTTGAAGACCACCTGCGGGAATCCGCGCAGGGAACGCCGCGAATCCGCGATGATGGGGAGGTTCGGATGGGCGGCGACGACCTTGCGGACGGCTTCGCGGACGGCGGTGGTGACCACGCCGGTCTCGGCGATGTCGACCTGATCCATGAGGATGACGGCGTCCAGGGAGGGGGCGAGCGCGGCGAGATGGGCGGCGATGCGGTCGGCGACCGAGGCCGGCGTGGGATCCCAGTTCTTGAGGTCGAGTCGGCTGAGTTCGCGTGGGGGTTCGCCGGGGGTGTGGAGGAGGGGCTTGGTGTAGGTGAAGGTGTGACGTTCGGCGGACTGGACGAAGTGGTCGAGGTGGACGCCGGGTTGGGCGCGCAGGGCGCGGAGGAGTTGCCAGCCTTCGCCGTCGTCACCGGCGACGCCAACGGGATGGAGGGATCCGATGCCGAGGGCAACGAGGTTGTTGAGGATGGTTCCGGCGGCGCCGGGTTGGCACCGGACGCGGGTGATGTTGTGGACGGGCAGGCCGGTTTCGATGGAGATCTCGGCGCGGGCGGGATCGATGTCGAAGTAGCGGTCGAGGCAGAAGTCACCGACAACGGCGAGGCGGAGGTTCGCGTAGCGTTGGGTGAGGGTGTGGAATCGCTCGGGGGTCATGACAGGTGGCTCCAGAGGTGGTGGATGAAGGCGAGGTTGTCGGATTGCACGTAGCGCATGTCGCCGCCCATCCGTGAGAAGCTCTTGCAGAAGCGGAGGTAGTAGGCGGGGTTGGTCTTCGGAGGTTCGCCCTGGGCCCAGTCCCATCCGCCGCCGTCCTGGAGGTCCACGACGTAGATGCTGTGGCCGGAAACGGGAGGGCGCCCGTCCTGGAATCGGAGGTTGTGGACGCAGCTCAGGGATTTCTCGAAGACCTGCGGCGCCATGATGGCGGAGCCGACGGAGAGGACGACGCCGTTGTCGAGGCCTTCGACGGCCCCGGCGAAGAGGCGGAAATCGGAGCCGGCGGCGCGACCGATGGCCGAGCCATTGAACATCGGGTGGCAGGAGATGATGTCGTACCCGATGCCCGGATGGACGGTGACGGGAACGCGGAGTCTCCAGGCCTGGGCCAGAAGGCTGGCCTGCTTGAAGGGGTGTTCCACCGCGTGCCCGCCGGCGGGCAGGTCGAAGCGGAGTTGGGCGGCCAGAAGTTCCGCGACGGCGGCGGCGAGGGGATCACCGGCAAACTGGGTCAGCAGGCGCTGGAGATCCTCGGGCGACGGCAGGTGGCAACCGTCCTCGTGGATGAACTTCCCGAGGGCGCGGCCGTAGCCGAGGTCCTGGAGGGCTCCGGCGAGAAGGGCGAGGTGGATGTTGCGGCCGGTTTCGTCCCAGGTGCCGAAGGTTCCGGTGGCGACGTTCTGTTCAACGGATTCGGTGGAGCGGCCGAGCCAGGCGTACTCCCAGTCGTGGATCGTCCCGGCGCCATTGGTGGCCAGGTGGGTGATCCAACCCTTTTCCATGAGGTCGGTGAGGATCAGTGCGGCGCCGTTGCGGAGCAGGTGGGCTCCGTACATCAGGATCACCTGGGCATCGCGTTCGCGGGCGGCGCGGATGCGCTGGGCGGCTTCCGCGGCGGCGTTCACGACCTCGGCAGAGACCGGCGGCAGAGGACGGTCGAGGGGGACGAGGATGTCCTCGGCGCGGGTGAGGCTGCGCCGCTCGGCCAGCGGGAGGACGCGGAGGCGTGTCAGATCAAGGGCGCGTGCGGTCGGCATGTGATTTCCGCTGATTAGCCCAGAGGAGCCGGACACGGTGCAAGACCTGACCCGCGGGGAATGGCTTTGGGCAAAGGCCTCGGGGCGGCGATGTCCTCATCGCCTTGGGAAAAGCTTGGGAACGACGACGGGGACATCGCTGCCCCGTTCAGGAGGTGCCTGAAGCACGGGGGGCGAAGATTGGATGAAGAGAATGACAACTTTGCCATTTCGATTCGGAGAGTGTTCAGCGAAGCACGTCTGCCTTGGTGGTGAGCAGGGGATTGGGGCAATTGCTGTCAGGAGCATCGCAAGCGTGGTGTGGTGCAAGTAACCAAAGTTGGTATGTGTCCAGGCAGACGGATCCCATATCGGGGTGGAGGAGGTTTGACCAATCCTATGAAACGCAAAGCAGGCACGCTGTATGCCATGGTATCGCTGGGTCTCTTGCCAGTGGCGCTGCAGGCACAAGGGGATGTTTCGGCCTCGGCGGCCGCATCTGCGACAACAGCCAGTTCGATCGGACGGGAGGTGAGTGTCCCGACGCGATTGCTGGACGGTGAGGAATACACCGTTTCGACGAAAAGGCTCCTGAGCATCGGGGAGACCCTCTTCGTGGCCAACTGGACATCGCAGGAAGGTGCGGGTCGCCCATTGACGAAGGGCACCGGGGCCCCGCTGACAGATCCCTCGGAGCCGCTGGCCTTCCCGAGGAATTTCAATCGCGTGTCCGGTCCCGACGCCAACTCGTGTGCCGGTTGCCACAATGCCCCGTTGGCGGGAGGCAATGGCGATTTCGTGGCGAATGTGTTCGTGCTGGGGCAGCGGTTCGACTTCGCGATGTTCGACGGCAACCTGATGCCGACGAAGAGCGGGTTGGATGAGGCGGGTCGGTTCGTGACGTTGCAGCAGATGGCGAATTCGCGGGCAACGCCGGGCATGTTCGGTTCGGGTTACCTGGAGATGGTGGCCCGCCAGATGACGGCGGATCTGCAGGCGCAGCGGAACGCGTTGTTGCCGGGGCAGTCCGTGGCCTTGAGCACGAAGGGGGTTTCGTTTGGAACCCTGAGCCGGTTGGCGGACGGCAGGTGGAATGTGTCGCAGGTGGACGGATTGGTGGCGCCCAGCGTGGCGACGACGGGACCTTCGGGTCCGCCGAGCCTGATCATCCGGCCTTTCCACCAGGCGGCGAACGTGGTGTCGCTGCGGCAGTTCTCGAACAACGCCTTCAACCATCACCATGGCATCCAGACTTCCGAGCGGTTCGGCATCGATACCGATCCGGATGGCGATGGGTGGTCGAACGAGATGACGCGGGCGGAGGTGACGGCGGTGTCGGTGTTCCAGGCCGTGATGGCGGTTCCGGGTCGTGTGATTCCGAAGAAGCGGGCCATCGAGCGTGCAGTACTGCGCGGAGAGCAGTTGTTCCCGCAGATCGGATGTGCGGACTGCCACAAGGAGAGCCTGTCGTTGGACAACCAAGGCTGGATCTATACGGAACCCAATCCGTACAACCCTCCCGGAAACCTGCGGCCGGGCGATGCACCGACGTACTCGCTGAACCTGAACCTGTCGTCGTTGCCGCAGCCACGACTGAAGCCGAGGCAGGGCGTGGTGCATGTGCCGGCCTACACGGACCTGAAGGTCCACGACATCACGTCCGGTCCGAGCGATCCCAACCGTGAGGAGTTGGACATGAACCAGCCGGCGGGTTCGCCGGGATTCTTTGCCGGGAACTCGCGATTCCTGACGCGGAAGCTGTGGGGCGCGGGCAAGAAGCCCAACTATTTCCACCACGGTCTGTACACGACCATGCGCGACGCGATCGAAGCGCATGCGGGTGAAGCGTCGGCTTCAAGCGCCGCCTTTGCCGCGTTGAGCACGGCGGACAAGAACGCCGTGATCGAATTCCTGAAGACGTTGCAGGTGCTGAAGCCAGGCACCACCGCGTTGGTGGTCGACGAAGATGGAGAAGCGCGGGAATGGCCGCCCTCCGGGGACGACGGCGACAACGACTGAGCCGTCCCGCTCCAGAGAATCGAAAGTCTAACGAATGGCCTCCGGTGCGCTGTTGGTGCGCCGGGGGCCTTTGACTTCCCGGGGCGTCTGGTTCTGGTCGCGGCGCTCGAACAGGGCGTCAAACCGTTCCCGTTGTTCCGGGGTGAGTTCGGCGGAAATCTTCCGGCGGAGTTCGCGGATCTCCGTCTGGATGCGGGGAACCAGCGGCTCCCAATCCGACCGGATGCGTTGTTCGCTGTCGCGGATCAGCGAGCGGATCCGGTCGCGTTGCTCCGGGGCGAGCTGGATCTGGTCTTCGAGGCGGCGTAGGGCTTCGAATCGCTGCCATCCGGGAGGACGGGTGCTGACGCGTTCCGGACGACGATTGGTTGGACTGCCGCCCATCAGCGCCGGTGGCGAGGGTGGGAGTGCTTCCGGGATGGCAGGTCCGGGCGTCGCCGGGGCCTGGATCTTCTGGGGGCGTTCACGCCGTGGGGCCTTGAAGGTCGCCGTGGTGAATGAGCCGGTCACGACCCCGGCGGCAAAGATCAGCAGGGCGGCTCCGGTGACCTTCAGTGTGGCGGGCGCAAGGGTCATGGCGTGGGTGCCTCGGAATCGATGGAGTCGAAGTCGGGAAGATCCCCGAGGACGGCGACCTCGAGGAGTTCGGCATCGGGAACACCTTCGCCCGCGGCGGCCGAGGCGTTCACGAGTTCGCGCCAGTGGAATCCGCCGGAAAGGAGGGCGATGGCAAGGGCACACAAGGCGGCGCGCCAGAGGCCGGCGACCCAGGGAAGGAACGGGTCCGGGGCCGGTGCATTGCGGATCGCGTGCATGACCCGCTGTTCGAAGGCGTACGGCACCGCGTCCGACACCGGATGGCGACGGGCGGAGCGGACGAGTTTCTGCCGGAGGTCTTCGAGGTTCATAGCGACGTGAGGCCAGACGGTGGCATCGGGTTCTGGGTTACAGGGGTGGGCATGCGGGGTCAAAGGTACTTTTCAACACCCATGCGGGTGAGGATGCGGCGCATCTCGGCGCGGGCGCGGAACGCCCGGACCTTGACGAGGGGGATCGACCATCCGGTGAGGTCGGATATCTCGCGGACGGAACGGTCTTCCAATTCCAGAAGGGTCAGGATCAGGCGGGAGGCCGGGGCGAGTTCTTCGAAGGCGCGGGCGACCAGGCTGCTGGCGGCGGCGGTGTCGTCGGTCCTGTCCTCGGGCGATGCGGCATGGTTTTCGAGCCAGCTGGATTCCTCCTCCGAGAGTTCGGCCATGGGTTGCTCGCGATTGCGCTGGTGGACACGGAGGGCGTCGTAGCAGACGCGCACGGCGATCCGCATGATCCAGTGTTCGAAGGGGGCGTCGCCGCGCCAGGAATCGAGGTTCTGGAAGACCCGGACCAGGATGGCCTGGACGATATCCTCGACCTCGGATTCGCGACGGGCGTAGCGCCGTGCGGTGGCGAAAAGGCGGGGTTGGTAGCGGCGCACGAGTTCCTCGAAACGGCCGGAATCACCGCCGCGGATGGCGGTGATGATCTCGGTGTCGGAGGCATCCATGAGCGATGGTGGCGAGCCTTGCACAAGGGGGGCGGAAGGGCGGATGGAAATCTCGGAGGACCCGTCCGATGCCGTGGGTTCGCTGCGCAGGAAACGGAAAACGCCGTCCCGGGAGGGAACGGCGCTGTGTGGCCAAAACCGTGGGGTACGGACGCCGATTACTCGGTGGCGTCCTTGGACTTTTCCTTCTTGGGGCGCTTGGCGGGCTTGGCACCGTCTTCCTTGGAGCGCTTGGCGCGGTTGCCCTGTTTCTCGAGGCGTTCGAGTTGGAGCTTCTCGGCGTCGTTGAGCGTGCCGGCCTCCTTCTTCGCGCGGAGTTCCTTGAGGCGCGCGTCGCGCTTCTCGATGGCTTCCTTGCGGCGCTTCTCGCGTTCCTCCGGGGTGAGGTTTTCGTTGCCGGGCTTGCGCTTTTCCTCAGTAGGCGCGGGCTTCGTGGCGGGGGCATCCCCTTCGGCGGCGCGGAGCCCGACCGAACCGAGCATGAACAGGGAAGCGAGGGCGATGAGAACGTTGCGTTTCATGTGAATGGATCCTGACGTGTTTCAACAGGCATGACGTCGCGGAGCGTAGGGAGGTTACGGATTGGATGGTTTGGGAAAATCCCATGGAACGTTCCCGCGGGTGTCGTAGTCTGAATGGCATGAGCGACCTGCTCGTTGGTGCCTTGTCCGTGCTGCTGGCCACAAACCAGCCGGCCGCGCTTTCCAACTATGTCGTCGGGAAGGTTGGCGTCGATCCGGCGGTGATCGTCTCGCGTCCGGATGAAAAGGATCCGCGGTATCTGGAGTTGCAGGTGGTGATGGAGGACGACGACGCGTCCGACACGGAGATCGAGGCGTGGATCCTCGAGCGTCGGGCGATGGATCCGACGGATCCCCGGTCGGAATCGGAGCTGGCGTTTCGTCAGCGGATCGAGGTCCGCAACCAGAAGGTGGCCGACGCGTATCTGGCGCTGATGAAGAAGTACCCGGACTACGTGCCGGTGCGGAATGCGTACGCGAGCTTCCTGGCGGAGACGGGCGATGAGCCGGGAGCCATCGAGATCCTGGAGAAGGCGTCGGAGATGAACCCGCGCGATCCGGCGGTCTGGAACAACCTGGCGAACCTGTACGGCCACATTGGTCCGGTTGCGCGGGCGTTTCCGGCCTATGAAAAGGCGATCGAGCTCAATCCGTACGAGCCGGTGTATCGGTACAACCTGGCGACGGTGGTGTTCCTCTTCCGGAAGGATGCGATGGAGTACTACCGCTGTGACGAACAGGCGGTCTTCGACCGGGCGTTGGCGATGTACAAGGAGGTGCGCCGGTTGCGCCCCCATAACTTCCGGTATGCCTTCGATTACGCGCAGACCTACTACGGCGTGAAGCCTTCACCTTCGGACACGCCCGAAGGAAAGCGCCTCGCGGAACTGAAGCTGGCCGCGGCCGCACGCACCGGTTGGCTCGAAGCCCTCGAACTGTCGGACAATCCGGTGGACCGCGAGGGAATCTTCCTGCACCTCGCCCGGTGGAACATCCGCACCGGTGAATTCGAATCGGCCCGGACGAACCTGACGCTGGTGACCAACGAGGTTCACCTGGATGTGAAGAAGCGGCTCGAACGGAACATTGCCGAGAAGTCGGCCGCGGCCGTGCCTGTGGTGGCTCCGGCTCCGGCTCCAGCCCCGTAAGCGGGCTGTCGCGGGTTCACGCGGCATTCAATCGATCTCCGCCCCGGGAGCCACTTGACGCTCTCTCCTTTGCGAGTGGTTTCGGGGCGGCGATGTCCTCATCGCCCTGGAATGGCTTTGGAACGGCGACGAGGACGGCTCCACCCCGTTCCAAGCGGGGGCAGTGTCACACTGCACGCGGTGGTGACGCGCCTCAGGAATGG
This sequence comes from Verrucomicrobiales bacterium, assembly GCA_027489875.1. GTDB lineage: Bacteria > Verrucomicrobiota > Verrucomicrobiia > Limisphaerales > UBA9464 > UBA6176. Next base: position 2,995 of record JAIXZE010000156.1, on the reverse strand, counting down.
AGAGCGCGTCCGTCCGTGGCGAGGGCCGCCTCCTTGAGGATCTCGGCCAGCGTGGGGTGCGCGTGGGAGCATCGGGCGAGGTCCTCGGCGCTGGCGTGGAAGCTCATGGCGACGACGGCCTCCGCGATCAGGTCGCCAGCGCGGGCTCCGATGATGTGCACGCCCAGGATGCGGTCGGTCTCGGCATGCGTGAGGATCTTGGCGCGGCCATCGGTTTCGGCGAGGGCATGGGCGCGGCCGTTGGCGCGGTAGTGGAAGACGCCCTTCTTGTAGGGAGTGCCGGCTTCCTTGAGTTGCTCCTCGGTCTTGCCGACCGACGCGATCTCGGGGTGCGTGTAACACACGCCGGGAATGGTGTCGTAGTCCACATGACCGTGTTTTCCGGCGATGAATTCGACGCAGGCAACGCCTTCCTCCTCCGCCTTGTGGGCGAGCATGGGGCCCTTGATGACGTCGCCGATGGCGTAATGGCCGGCCACGGAGGTCTTGAAGTGCGCATCCACGTCGATGCGGCCGCGGGGATCGAGTTGGACGCCCGTGGTTTCGAGGCCGAGGTCCTGGGTGTTGGGCACGCGGCCCACGGCCACCAGGACGCGGTCGGCAATGATGGGATCGCGCCCTTCACAGCGCACGACACCCTTGCCGTCTTCGACCTTGGCGGACTGGACCTTGTGTCCGAGGCGGAAGTCGAGGCCCTGACGGGCGAGGAGCTTCTGGGCTTCGTCGGCGATTTCGCGATCCATGCCGGGCAGGATCCGGTCGAGATACTCGACGACCGTGACCTTGGCTCCGAGACGCGCCCAGACAGAGCCCAGCTCCAGCCCGATGTAACCGGCACCGATCACGACGAGATGCTCAGGAACGGCGGGGTAGGACAGGGCTTCGGTGGAGGTCCCGATGATGGAGCCATCGATCTCGATCCCGGGGAGGCTGGAGGGCCGGCTACCGGTAGCGATGATGATGTGGTCGGCGGAGACGGACTGCGATTCGCCGGCGGCGTTGGTCACGGAAACCGTGCCGGGTCCGGTGAAGCGGGCGTGGCCCTGAAGGCGGGTGACGCTGTTCTTCTTGAGGAGGCCGTCGATGCCCTTGGTGAGACCGTTGACGACGTCTTCCTTGCGCTTCAGGAGTCGGGCGAGGTCGAGCTGGATGGAGCCCACGACGAGGCCGTGGCGTTCGAGACCGTGGCGGGAGGCTGAGTAGATCTCGGAGGATTCGAGCATGGCCTTCGACGGGATGCAGCCGACGCGAAGGCAGGTTCCGCCGAGGGCGGGTTCGCGTTCCACGCAGGTGGTGGTGAATCCCAGTTGGGCGGCACGGATGGCCGCGACATAACCGGCGGGGCCACCGCCGAGGATGAGGATGGAGCTCATGCGCAGGGATCAGGCTTCGAGGAGCAGGCGGGAGGGGTTCTCGATCACTTCCTTGACGCGCTTGAGGAAGGTGACGGCCTCCTTGCCGTCGACGATGCGGTGATCGTAGGTGAGCGCGATGTACATCATCGGGCGGATGACGACCTGGCCGTTGAGGGCGATGGGACGTTCCTGGATGGTGTGCATTCCCAACACGCCCGATTGCGGCGGGTTGACGATGGGCGTGGAAAGCAGCGAGCCGTAGACGCCGCCGTTGGAAATGGTGAACGAACCGCCTTCGAGCTCGGCCGGCATGAGCTTGCCTTCCTTGGCCCGGGTGGCGAATTCCACGATGGACTTCTCGATCCCGGCGAAGCTCAGGCGCTCGGCGTTGCGGAGCACCGGAACAACCAATCCCTTGCCGCCACCGATGGCGACGCCGATGTCGAAGTAGTGCTTGTAGACGATGTCGTCGCCGCGGATCTCGGCATTGAGCTGGGGGACGAGCTTGAGGGCGTCGACCACGGCCTTCACGAAGAAGGACATGAACCCAACCTTCACGCCGTGGCGGGCGGTGAAGCTCTCCTGGATCTCCTTGCGGAGGTTCATCACGGCCGACATGTCGACCTCGTTGAAGGTCGTGAGGAGCGCCATCTCGGACTTCGCCTGAACGAGTCGCGAAGCCACGGTGCGGCGCAGTCGGGACATGCGGACGACTTCCTCGGGGTGCTCGGTGACCTCGGGGCGGGCGGCGGGGGCTGCCGGGGCTGCCGGAGCGGCCGGTGCCGCGGGTTTGGCCGCGCGGAGGGCGTCTTCCTTGAGGATGCGGCCACCGGGACCGGTGGGGGTCGCGGCAGAGGCGGGAAGGCCGGCTTCCGCGAGGACACGGGCGGCGGCCGGCATGACCTTGTCCGCGGCGGGGGCCACGGCCGGAGCGGCGGCGGGCGCAGGGGCGGCGGGTGCCGGAGCCACGGTGGTTCCCGCGGGAACGGCGGCATCGAGGATGGCGATGACCTCACCGATGGCGGCGACCTGGCCGGTGGTCTTCAGGACGGAGACCAGGGTGCCGGAGCCGGGGGAGGGAAGGTCGACGGTGGCCTTCTCGGATTCGAGGACGGCGAGGGTTTCACCTTCGCGGACGGCATCGCCGGGCTTCTTGAGCCACTGGCCGATTTCGACTTCTGCGATGGATTCGCCGACGGAGGGGACCTTGATTTCAGTAGGCATGGAAGGAATGACGGGTACTGGGAAAGGAAGGATGGATTACTGGACGGTGGCGGGGATTGCCGCGGACAGGATGAGGTCCTGCTCGATCTTGTGGGAGTTCAAGGAACCGGTGGCCGGGCTGGCCGAGGCCGGGCGGCTGATGCAGCGCACCGGAGTGGATCGTGAGAGCACCTCGGAGTAGTTCACGACCATGTGGGTCCAGCCGCCCATGTTGGCGGGTTCTTCCTGCACCCAAAGGATCGGCACCGAGGCCGAATACGGCGCGAGCGCCGCGGCGAGTTCTTCCGGAGCGAGGGGGTACAGTTGCTCGATGCGGAGGATGGCAGTGTTGCGCGCGTTGAGTTCCTGACGCCGGGCGTCGAGTTCGTAGTAGACCTTGCCGGAGCAGAGGAGGACGCGGGTGACGGCTGCGGGAT
>JAIXZE010000275.1 GCA_027489875.1 Verrucomicrobiales bacterium | reverse complement strand
GGGTGCGTTGGTCACCGTTCGCCCCGTTGGGGCGAGATGTCATGGGGTGGGGTGACCCAGGGTTCCGCTCCGCTCCACCCCGGGCTGTCGCCGTGCGCCGCGTTGCGGCGGCGGTGGGCGCGGGATGTATGTCCGGGGGAATGCCCTCACGCGGCGGTTCATGAACCCGGCCGGGTGAGGGCACCCGGCCTTCAAACGGAGTTCCCAGACGCCAGTTCCCTGAAACCCTCACTGTAGGCCGCGTGCCCTCACGCGGCGATTCATGGACCCCGCCGGGTGAGCGCACCCGGCCTTCTGGGTTCTGGAATCCGGGATCCGGGAACTCCCCGAAGGACTCAGGGGATCTGCACGGCGCGGTAGAGGCGCGTGCTGTTGCCGGGCTCCGGAGTGGTGAGCAGGGTCAGGCCGGAGGGAGCAGCGTCCCACTCCGAAACGGCCTGCCATTGTCCCCAGACGGTGGAGGTCTCAACGCGATACCGGCGACCCGGCGTTCCACGGAGAACGATACGCACGCGTCCGTCGGATTCGAGCACGGGTGCGTCGAAGGTCGGCGGCGTGGCGACAGCGGCCTCGACGACGATGTTGAAGCCCGTATCCGCAGTGAGGATCGGGCTGCCGTTGTCGCGGACGAGGACGAGGACTGGATGCGTGCCGACGTCGGCAGCGGTCGGAGTCCACGTGATGCGGCCCACTGCGGAGACAGCCAGCGTGGCAGGTCCGTTGACCCGCTCGAAGGTCAGTGCCTGGAGCGGCCGATCCGGATCGGAAGCGGTGAGATCGAGGCTCCAGGCCTGACCCACGGTGATCCGCTGACCCGCCACAGGGTTCAGGGTCGGCGCGAGATTCACCTCACGGACGGTGATGTCGAAGCGATTGGTCACGCGGAGCACGGGCGAGCCGTTGTCGGAAACCCGAACTTCCACGGGAACAACCGATGGCCCCTGGTCCTCCGTGGGTGTCCACGTCAGGCGACCGGTGGTGGACACGCTCAGTCCCGTCGGTCCGGACAACCGCTCGAAGGTGAGGCTCTGCGCGGGTTGGTCCGGATCCGTGGCGCTGAGCTGGACGTCGAGGAGCAGGCCCTCGTCGAGAGCGAGCCCGGCGACCGGCGGGAACACGGGCGGCCGGTTCAGGATCAGGGTGGCATTGGGCGCGCCCGGCGTTGGGCTGACCGCCGTGATGCCGGGAACGAAGCCGTCAGGCAGCCGGCCGCTGGCGATGTCTGGCTGGGTGGCGACGGTGGTGAAGAGGGTATCGACGGCCTGGGTGGTACTGCTCTCGATGCGGCTGAGGGTCAGGCGCAGCGGGGCACCGGCGGTCGCGGTGAGGCGGAAGCTGGCATGGAGCTCGGCCGGTGTGGACTGGGCGGGTTCGCCGTCCGCGAAGACGGTGAGGAATCCGCCCGGGGGAATCGAGGTGCCGGACGGGAAGGCCCAGCGCGTCGGGTTGGCGTCGAGGTCGGAGAGGAACAGTCCGTCGAGGGAGGCGGCCTCGCTGCCAGTGTTGACCAGTTCGATCCAGGGTTCGCGGGCACCGGAGGCATCGGTGACGCCGGTCGTGTTCCGCGCGAGGACCTCGTTGAGGCGTACCGTCGGGAATTCACTCATCGCGGCCGAGACATTGTTGGCGAGCCCGGGTGTGGCCGATGGGATGGTGCCTCCGACGAGGGTGATTTCGAGGCCGAAGACGATGTCAGAGCTGCCGCTGGCATTCTGGTGGACCTCGACGGCGAGGGTGTTCTGGCCGGGTACGAACACGGACGCGGGGAGGGTGAACGGACCTTCGAGCCCCGCATCGCCGACGAGGCGATTGGCGACGGTTTCGTGGGTTGGATCGGTCTCGTCCATGCCGAGCGAGTGGAAACGACGGCCATTGATCCAGAGAACGTATCCGTCATCGAGGAAAGTGCGGACCTCAACCTGGACGTCGGGCGGGAGGGCGGGGAGCGTGACCGTGCGACGGAAGTAGTAGGTCAACTGGCCCAACGTAAGGGCGGTGGTCTTGTTGGTGGCCAGCTCGGCAACTTCGACGAAGTGCAGGCCACCACCGGAAGGCCAGGCGAGGTCGTTGAATCCGACCGTCCGCCAGTTGGTGCCGCCAGCGGGAGGACCGTCCTGGAAGTAGCGCCAGGAGTCGAGGAACCCGGTGACATTGCGGTTGCCGGTGAAGGACGAGGCCACACCCCAGTTCCCGGGGCGGTTGCGGTCGCGCCGCGGATCAAGCAGCTGGAGGGATACCGGGGACGCGGTGGCCGCTCCCGCCCATGGATAGCCGGAACTGTAGTCGAGCCGGTCGAGGACCGTGCCCGAGCCATCCTGGAGGACGATGGAATCGGCGAGCCCTCCGAGGGTTCCGGTCCATGCGCCCGCAAGGGTGGCGGCCGCACCGAAGGCGGTGCGGAAGGCGGTGGTGTTCTGGGCAACGACAACGCGCGCGCCGGGTGCGAGCACGGTGTTGGCCGGGAAGGTGAAGGTCAGGTTGCTGCCGACGAGGCGGTGACCGGACAGATTCCAGGAGGTGACTGCGGACGCATTGAGCAGTTCAACGAACTGCGTGTTGGGCGTCACGGGTTGGCGCAGGACTTCGTTGAGCACCACCTTGAACCGTGGCTGCGTCGTCACCTGGAGCGAACGCGTGGCGCTGAGGGCACCGGGTCCATTGTCCGTGACGCGCACGACGATCGTGTTGGTCGAAGCACCGGCATCGGAATCGGCCGGCCACCGGAAATCGCCGGTGACGGGATCGATCGTGGCCGCGGGAGGTGCGCCGGGATCCAGGCTGAAGCGGAGGGTCTGCGCCGGGCGGTCGGGATCGGAAGCCACGGCCTTGAAGGTGACAGTCTGTCCTTCGCCGACGGTTTGCGAGGCGATGGGTTCGAGGATCGGAGGTTGGTTGAGTTCGCGAACCGTGATGGAGAGTTCGCGAACCACGGAGAGGGCCTCGGGTGAACCATCCGCAGCGCGGATCAGGACAACGTAGGAACCCGGTCCCTGATCCTCGGTGGGCGTCCATTGGATGCGTCCCGTGGATTCATTGAGGGTGAGGCCTTGTGGTGCGGGTCCATCCAGCCGGAACCGCACCGTGGTGCCTTCGGGATCGGAGGCGAGGAGGGACAGATCGAGCAGCGCGAGCTCGTCCATGACCACCGGCGCGGGTTGGGTGAAGACAGGTGGATTGTTGACCTCGAGCACGGTGATCCGGACTTCGCCGGTGCGGAAGGCCACAGGGGAGCCGTTGTCGGAAACGCGGTAGTTCACCACCTGGAGGGAACCGCCAAAAGCTTCGCCGGGTATCCAGGTCAGCAAGCCACCCGGAGAGAGTTCGAGGCCAGGAGGAATCGTGCCTTCAAGGGCGAAGACGAGCGTGTTGGGCGGCAGGTCGGCATCGGATGCCGGAAGCTGGACGCTGAGCAGCGAGCCTTCTTGGGCGACGACATTGGTGACGCCAACGACGATCGGCGGGAGGTTGACCTCGCTGACCGTGATGTTGATGCGCAGTCCGCCGATGCGCGGGGGCGTGCCGCTGTCCGTGGCCCGCAGGAGCACGCTGTAGCTGGCGGGTCCATCGGACTCGGACGTCGCCCAGCGGAAGAGACCGGTGGTGGGATGGATGCTCGCACCAGGCGGGGCATCCGGTCCGAGCGAGAACTGGATCGTCTGTCCAGCGTCGGGATCCGTGGCAACGGCGGTGAAGGTGATCTCGGTCTGTTCAGGTGCCGTGATGTCCGCAATCGGGTTGAACAGGGGCGGACGATTGGCACCGTTGAGGATGTTCGGGGCGCGCGGTGAAGGCGTCACCATGAAATACAGGGGCGGAGCGGCGGCATCCGGGAAACGGCCCATGGAGATGTCGTTGGTCTGCGATCCAAAGGTGAACCCGTCAACGAGGCTTCCGGCGGGATCGAAAAGCCCGATCTGTTCGCCGCCGCGGGCGAGGGCGAATCCGGCATGCAGATCGGCGTTGGTGGACGTGTTCTGGCCGGTTTCGTTGTCCGCCCAGACCAACAGGAATCCGCCCGCGGGGATGGGATAGCCACCCGGGATGCGGAACATCGCGCCGATGGAATTGGTCAGGTTGTCGGTGAGGTAATACCCGGCGAGGTCCACGGGCTGAGATCCGGTGTTGTGGAGTTCGACCCAGTCATCCCAGTCGCCATCGGCCGGATCGGCGATGGTGCGCGTGTTCTGGGCCATGAACTCGTTGATGACGACGTTGACGGCGGGTGTGGTGGGATCGTTGGTGGCGCCGACGGTGGGGTTGAAGAGGATGCGGCGTGTGCGCGGTTCGCCGTCGGGAATCGATCCGAAGCTGCGACCGGCGGGGAGCTGTTCCCAGGTCAGGTAGTCGAGCACGGCAGGCGTGTTGCCGATGCCCTGGCGCCGGACGAGGGAGACGCTTCCGGAGGTGGGATTCAGCCGGAAGGACGTGTGCGGAATGCCGGTGACGGACTCGGTCGGTTCACCATCGGCCCAGACGGTGAGGAATCCGCCGGCGGGGATCGTGGATCCAGCAGGGAATGTCCACGCGGTAAGGTTCGTGAAGGTATCCGTGAGGAACAGACCGGACAGGTCGACCGCGGTGGTTCCGGTGTTGATGAATTCGACGTAGGGATCGCGATCGCCAGCGTTGTCGCGAGGGCCGGAAGGGTTGTTGGGCAGCACCTCGTTGATCCAGACCGTGGGGAATGCGGCGAGGGCCTGGGTGCCGGAGTTCGCGCGTCCAGGGGTGAAGGCGTTGGCGGCATTGGTCGCGGTGGCGGCCCAGTTGGCAACGCGCCATGAACCACGCGTGGCATCGATCAGTTGCAGGGAAGGCCCGAAGCCGTCGGCCTGCGTCGGCCACGGAAGGTTGTTGTCGTAGCGGACATCGGAGATGACCTGCTCGGTGTTCCCGACGGGCCGGACGAGCGCGATGCGCTCACCGCCGTTGTCGAGGGAGCCTGGGAATTCATCGAAGACGATGACACCCGCGCCGTAGGCCAGGCTGAAGGCGGCACGGTCGCGGGCGAGCACCCAGAAGGTGGCAGGAGTGAGGACCGACCCGGCGGGGAAGGTGTAGCCGAGACCGTTGATGCGGAATCCGGAGAGGTCGAAGGAGGTGGTGGTGGAGCGGTTGAACAGCTCGATGAAGGAAGCGCCGGACGCGAGCGCGTTGTAGTTGATCTCGTTGATCACGACGAAGTCCTCGGGCTTCTGGAAGGCCCCGTTGTACGTCACGGTCACGGAATCAGTAAGGCCAGCGATGGCGTTGCCGTGGCGGTCGACACCGGTGATCGTGATCGGGTTCACGGCAGCGGTGAGCGGAACGCGGACGCGGAAACGGAGGACATCCAACCATTCGATGGGAACGGTGAGGCCGTTGGCGCGGATCTCGACGGCGGCGAAGGGCGAGGTGCCTTCGATGGTGGCGGTCGGTGAGGCGGAGGTGAAGTTCGCGCCATTGTTGCTGGTGATCGCGAAGGCGGCGGTGTCGGCGGCCTGGAGCTGTTGCCGGATGAAATCCCGACGGCCTTCGAGGTACGCGATGATGGCTTGGGGTGGGCTCGTGCCGTCGATTCGGTTGAACGCCAGGGCGCTGCTGCGGGCGTTGAATTGTGGGAGGTAGTTGGAGGGTTGGAACGGTCCGTCGACGGCGTCGCGGTAGGCGCGCCATGCCATGCGTCGGAAGGCAGGCCAGTTGAACATGAAGTTCACGTTGCCATCCTGGCCGTCGAAGAGTCGTCGGTTCGTGCCGTCGCCCGCGCCGAGCACCCAGTCCATGTCCCAGGGAAGGATGTTCCATCGGCCGCCGGGCTGGTAATAGATGTACTTGTTCTGGCTGTTGCCGGCACCCCACGTGTCCCAGTTCCCAAGGCAGCCATCGAGGACGAACATGCGCATCCATTGCTCGATGTCGGCGACGTTCAGGAGGTTGGCCTGGTAGTTGGTCGTACGGCTGTTCGCAGCGGTGATGAGGGCGAAGAAGTTGGTGAAGTCGTTCGCGGTGGTCCCATTCGGACGCGGCTGCCAGTTCCAGCGGTAGCGGGAGAGGTTGAACTGGCCGTTCGGATTCCGGTAGTTGCCGAGGTCGGCACCAACGACATCAAAGCCGCCGTCCTCGCGGAACTCGAACCAGAACGCGACCTTGTGGAGGTCGCCATCGGGACCGTCGGGGAACCAGCCTTCGGCGTAGTCGTTGTTGGGCTGTTCGAGGTCCTCGTCGACGGCACCGTGAGGGCTGCCGTTGCGATAGAAGCGGACGTAGCTGGTGTTGAGGTAGGGCAGCCGGAGACCACGGGTGAACCAGTTGGCGATCTGGTTCCGCATCCGGGTGCTTTCCTCGCCGCCATTTCCAGTGAGGGCGTAGACGCGGTCGCTGGCTCCGAGCAGGAGGTCGTCCGAAGGCACGGTCATGGTGAAGTCCGCCTGACCGGTGAACGGACTGCCCTTGCGGCGGATGCCGGCGTTGTAGATCACGCGGAGGTTGCCGTGAACCAGCGTGCCATCGCGATACGTGTTGTTGAGGCCGTCGCTGTTGAGGGCGTCATCCACGGTCGGGGTCGTCCACGAGTGGACGTGTTCGAAGCTGCCGTACGGCACGGGATCACCCCAGCGGATGTTGGCTTCGGTGACCGCAGGCAGGCCTGCGAAGACATTGCCCGAAGGAAACTGCGCGGAGATGGCGGTGCCGGCATTGTCGAAGGCCAGAACGAAGAACTGCACCAGTGTGCCTGCGGTCCGGCCCGTGATCGTGGCCGAGAAAGTGCCGTCGCCCGCAACCAGATCGCCGCCCGTGCCATCATCGCGCATGACCGTGGTGCTGAAGGCCCCGATATGTCCCACGCGCGTGCGCAGGCTGACCGAGCTGACGCCGTCGGGATCCGAGACGCGGGCGGAAACCACGACAGGTTGGCTGGCGTTGGGCACCGCCGGGGAATGGGTCACCGCGAAGATCGCAGGGCCGGCGTTGGGAACACGTCGGCTGTTCTCGCGACCCGGGGTTCCAAGGTTCTTGGGAACGGGAAGGCGGGCCGTCATTTCCAGACCACCACCGCGAAGGCGGAACAGGACCTCGGGCCACCCGGCAATCCAGCGGGCGCGGGCGCGGATGGTGCCGACCAAGTCGTTGTTGAGGCCGGGGTTGACCGGGGCGCTGATGCAGTTCCGCCCCGCGTCGAGATCGCCAGGAGCAATGAGACGCAGGGCGCGCGTCCCAGCGAAGGCTCCGATGGTCTGCACACGGGACCCGGAATGATGGCCGAGGAAGGACCAGCCCGTGGCGGCCGTGCCGGCACCGGTCTCGAATCCGCCATTGGCCAGGAGCGAGAGGTTGTTGGGTGCGAGCACCTGGACCTCATCGATGAGGCATTCGCCGGCGTCGAGCATACCGAGATGCAGGCGGTCCGGAACCTGCGATCCGAAGCGCAGCGTGTCGGTGATCGTGAACAGCTCCCACGTGGACTTGGAGGATTCGTCGGAGTCCGCCCAGCTGGACGCACGCAACGGGTCCGCCCGGGGATCAATGAGTTCGAGCGACGAGCCACCACCGTCCGCCCACTTGCCCCAGCGTCCACCGTCCGCATAGGTCACTTCGGAGACGACGATGCGGATCGTGGAGGTGGTCACCTCGCCCACTTCGTTGGTCGAGCGGATGGTGTCGGGCTTCGAGAGCGCGACACGTTCACCCCCGTTGGAAAGGGTGCCCGACCAGTCACCAAACACGCTGGCGGGATCAAGGCCGGGATGGTTGGCAAGGAGCCGGGCGCGGTTGGCCCCGACCACGACAAATCCACCCGCGGGAATCGACGCACCCGAGGGGAACGTGAAGTCCACCCCGTCCTCGAAACGCCAGCCCGCGAGGTTCACGGCGGCACCGGACCGGTTGTGGAGTTCGATGAACTCGTCGTCGTCGTCCTGCGTTATCGGATGGTAATAGAGTTCGTTGAGGACGACCTCCTCGACCCGCCACGCCCTGTTGGCGGCACCCGGCGTTCGGGATTCCAGCCGACGCCATTCCGGGGCTCCATCCGGCGACCGACCGGAGGAGATTCCATTCTCCTGCCCACCCATCCGGATCACATCAAGGATGCGGCGGCCGTCGGCGCTGATGAGGTACACGGTTTCGCCGGCGGAACTCAGGCGGAACCCAAGCTGCGTCTCGTCCACGGCGAGGAATCCGCGCGGCGCAAGGACCGTTCCGGCAGGGAAGCGGTAGCGGTTGGTGCTGAAGTCGTCGGTCAGGACACAACCCGCGAGGTTGACCTCGACACGGGTGCGGTTGTGGAGCTCGATGAAATCGAGAAGGGGAAGGTCGGTGTGGGCGAGAAGTTCGTTCAGCACGACGCCATCGGCGGGGTCGGCCACGATGGGATCGACATTGCCTGGACTGCCGCCGCGGAACGCGCTCGCAGCATAGGCACGCGGATCGGCCTCGCCGTAGCTGGGGTTGATGAGGACCAGCGAGTGACCGGTGCCGGCCGCAGCCACAGGCCAGGGCGTGTTGTCGCCAAATTCCACGAGCAGCTTTTGGGCTCCAAGTTCGTCGCGCAGTTCCACGACATCCCCACCATTGCTGAGCGTCCCGACGAACGGTCCGACGATCTGGCCCGACACGCCCGTGGCGCGCAATGCGGCAGGATCCGCGGCCACCACCACAAACTCCCCGGCACCCAGCCGAAACCCGGCCGGGAACTGGAACGTCGCCCCACCACGCAGGGTCCACCCGGAAAGGTCTTCGAAGACATCGCCCGCGTTGAAGATCTCGATGAACTCGGAAGCCGAACCTGCCCCGGTGGGCACCGTGTCATAGTGGATTTCACTGATCACCATGCGGGTGCGCCGGCTGGTGACCCCGAGACCTTCGCGGGTGGGTGTGAAGGTGGCGACCGTCGTGCTGGTGCTCGGGCCATACTCCCGGAATCTCGCCGTCGCTGTCCGGGTGGCGTCCCGACCCGCAACCGCGAGCCCGACCGACAACTGCGCGGGAAGCGAAGCCGTCATCGTGCCGAGCTGCGTCCAGCGCACGCCGTCCAGCGATGCGAATCCCGCCAGTTCGTTGCCCACCCGGCGCAGGCGCAACCACGTGTGCGGGTTATTGATCGGAAACCCGCCGCGGATGGATCCGTAGGTTGCTTCGCCCCCGGCGGCGTTACGGGATTCAAACAGGACGCCCGGCCGCGAGGACGAGGCAAAGGTTCCCGCAAAGATCCCGTTGGCCGTCCGTCCCACCCGCGCCATCAGGCCGGCGACGGCGTACGGATCGGTGAGGGCAAAGTCAGCGACACGGACGTGGAGGTCGAAATTGCCGTTGAGCGTCTGCCAGGCAAAGGCGGCGGTGTCGGAGGTCCCATTGATGTCACCGCCGGTGGCGGACACATCGAATTCTCCGGGTCCACCGCGCAGGACCGAGCCGGCGACGCCATCGGAGCCCAGGCTCGCCGGGGCAAGTTCGGAGGCGACGAACGAGGCCGTCGATCCCGGGGTCACCGGATTCGCGGCAGCGGCGCGGTCGGTGATGCCGGTCACGCGGACGGTATACTGGGTGCCGGAAACGAGGGTGGGAACGGTCAGTCGAACACGGTTTGGCAGGTCCCCGGCGACGGCACTGCTGATGGTCAGCGCTGGCGTAATCTGGAAGGCGGTCGTCAGCGGACCGCTGGGCAGGTTCACAGCCTCGCTGAACTCAAGGGTGATGGTGTTCGGGCTGTCGTTGTACGCCTGCAGGAATCGGGGCGCGACCGTGTCCGCGGTGACGGTGAGGATGGCTTCCGACGACAGCGCCGTGCCGAGGGCGTTGGTCAGGAACGCACGATAGCGGGCACCGTTGTCCGCCAGGGTGACGGGCCCTATCTCCAGTATCTTTCCGGTCTGACCCGGCAGGTTGACGCCATTGCGCCGCCACTGCAGCTGGGTGAGCCCGACATTGTCCCAATCCGCAGAGAACGTGGCGAATCCACCCTCGACCACATTGGTGGACACCGGGTTCCGCGACAGCCGAGGCGGCTGCGGCACAAGGCCCCACGCCGTGAAATGCTCGAGCGGGATCGGCGCCTCGTCGCGGCCATCGGGTCGCAGCCACCGGACAGCAAGGTTGTCCCCGCCGCCGCCTTCCTTGTGGAGTGCCTCGATGTAATAGGTCTGGCCGGAGACGAGCGGAATGAGTTCGCTGCGTTGCTCGGCGCTCGCCTCCCATTGGCGGGAGCTGGTCCAACCCGTGACAGCGGCGATCTGGCGACGATTGGCGGGCCGGTCATCCGTGCTCAGGAACAGGGTGGAGGCGTCATCGCTGGCAATCCAGAAGCGGTAATTGCCGCTGACCGGGGCCACGAAGGTCGCCCGGATCCGCTGCCCGTAGTTCTCATCCGAATCAACCGGCGTCTCGAACAGGTCGGTGATCAGTCCACTGAAGGAAGGACTGTTCGGGAAAGCCGGATTGTTCGTGAGATCGGAGAGGGAGCTCCCACCGATACCGGTGTAAACCTCGCGGAGGATGCTCCCCGCACGGGCGTCGGGCAGCCAAAGGGTCAGCAACAAGGTGACAAGCGCGACAGGCCACCCCAGACGTGGGAAATACTTGGACATGCGGAATGTCCAGAATGTAGCAGGATTCGTGCACTTTGGCGAACCCGCGTCAGGAATGGGGCGGGAAGTTTAAGCTGCCTCCACCACAGCGGGCCCGGGGACGGGAGCCACGCTTTGCCAATCCGCCGGGTGAGGGCATCCCGCCTCCACAACCCCCTCCGCTGCAGGCCGCGTGCCCCCACGCGGCGGGTTCCCGCCTTCAAACTTGAATCTACCCCCTCACTTCGCCGCCGACTTCAGATACGCGAGCACCTGCTCCGCCTGATCCGAGGTCGACCCCTTGGGATCCACCCAGACACACTTGCCATCCTTGAACAGGAAGGCCGAACGGCTCGCCATCCCGATCGCATTCTTCACCCCGAAGGCCTCGACGACCTTCTTCTCCTGATCCGCCAACAACGGGAAGGGGAACTTCTGCTCGTCCTTGAACTTCTTCTGACTGGCCTCTCCATCTGTGCTCACACCAAGCACTTGGACTCCGGCCTTCTGCAGATCCGACCAACTGTCACGCAAGGAACATCCCTGCTTGGTGCAGCCCGGCGTGCTGGCCTTGGGATAGAAGTAGACCAGCAGGTACCCCTTGGATCCCACCTTCGCCAGATCAACGGCCTGGCCGTCCTGGTCCCTGCAGGTGATCGCGGGGACGGCCGCGCCCACCGCCAACTTGTCGGCTGCGCCGGCGAGGAATGGAAAGAGGCTCAACAACAACGATGCCATCAGTGCTTTCATCGCCCCAGAGTGCTCCCACCGCAAGAATCAGCAACCCCACACTCGGTGCGGAGGCAGACTCACCCCGCCACCGGCAACACCTCGATCTCCAGCCACGCCCCCACGGCGTTGGCGACGTGTCATCCTTGGATCCAGACATCCGTCCGGATCTCCTTCAAGCTTGCGGCCTCCACACTTGCCTCCCATGCCAAAACCGTCTAGTTCGTTCAGTGTAAATTGAACGAACTGGAACATCCGGTTCTTTTCCGTAGGTCCGCCCCGGCGAACTGACCGGCACGAAGTGTGCCCTTCCCAGTCCGCTCCAATAACTGTCCGCGGCCCAGACCTCACCCCTCCCGCCCCCTCTCCACCCATGCCGCTCCCACGCTCACGGATGGAAATGGTCGAAGTCACCGCCCGCCTCTGCCAACGCCTCGGCCTCCCCAGATCCAGCGGCCAGATCTTCGGCCTCCTCTACCTCTCCACCCAGGCCCTCTCCCTCGACGAAATCGCCGAGGCGCTCGAAATCAGCAAGGCCAGCGTCTCCACCGGCACACGGCAACTCCTCGGTTGGCACGCCATCCGTCAGGTCTGGAAACCTGGCGACCGCAAGGACTATTACGAGGTCCAGGCCGACCTCGGCGAACTTCTCCGCGCCAATTACCTCGGGTTCTTCCGCCCGAAACTCGACGCCTCCAAGCGAAAGCTGGCCGTCCTTCAGGAATTGCTCGACGCAGACCTCAAGTCCGGCAGCCTCGAAGCCACGGACTACGCCGTGTGCAAGGAACGCCTCGAATCACTCACACGACTTCAGTCCCGCATCCAAAAGCTGCTGCCACTCGCCGAAAAGCTCCTCTAACCCCATGAAAGGCATCCTACTCGCCGGTGGCGCCGGGTCCCGGCTTTACCCCCTCACGCTGGTGGCTTCAAAACAGCTCCAGCCTGTCTACGACAAGCCCATGGTGTACTATCCGCTCACCACGCTGATCGAGGGTGGCGTGCGCGAAATCTGCCTGATTTCCACACCTCAGGACCTGCCTCGCTTCCAACAGCTTTTCGGCGATGGTTCCCAGTGGGGACTCCGATTCGATTACCGCGAACAGGCAAAACCCGAGGGCATCGCTCAGGCGTTCCGCATCGCCGCTTCGTTCATCGGCAGCGATCCCGTGGCGCTGATCCTCGGCGACAACGTCTTCTACGGAGGCGATGTCTTTGCCCGGGCCTTCGCGGACTTCCGCGGTGGAGCCACGATCTTCGGCTACCACGTCCAGGATCCCGAACGTTATGGCGTGGTGGAATTCGATGCCCACGGCCGCGCACTTTCCATCGAGGAAAAGCCGAAGCAACCCCGCAGCAACTACGCGGTCCCAGGCCTCTACCTCTACGACAACGAAATCGTGGCCATCGCCCGCGACCTCAAACCCAGCGCCCGCGGGGAATTGGAAATCACGGACGTCAACGTCGAGTACCTCCGCCGCGGCACCCTTCATGTCCACCGCCTCGCGCGCGGCTTCGCGTGGCTGGACGCGGGCACCAGTACCTCCCTCCATGAAGCCAGCGCCTATGTCCAGACCATCGAGCGTCGCCAGGGCATCAAGGTGGGATGCCCCGAGGAAGCGGCCTTCCGCCGGGGATTCATCGGCCTCGAGGCGTTCCGCGAACTCGTCGGCCGCCTTCCCCGATGCGAGTACCGAGCCTATCTGGAGTCCGTCCTCGATGAGGCCGGACGGAGCTGATCCACACCTTCCAGTTCCTCGATCTACCGCCCAAGGCACCTCGAACCAAACCCGCATTCCATCGCCGCGTGAGTCTCACCCCCCATCGAGTCCTACTGCTTGGATCCAATGGCTATGTCGGTTCCCAGTTCCTTTGCGAACTCGGGGCCCGAGGCCATGAAATCGTGGCTCCCCGGAGCCGTGAACTCAACCTCACCGCGTTTGATGCTGTCATCGCTGCACTCCGCGAGATCAAACCCGCCTTCGTCTTCAACGCGGCAGGTTATACCGGAAAGCCCAATGTCGATGCCTGCGAGGCCGATCGCGCCGGAACCCTCCTCGGCAACGTCATGCTCCCGCAAACCGTTTCCCAGGCCTGCGCTGCACTCGGGATTCCATGGGGGCACGTGTCCTCCGGTTGCATCTTTTCCGGAGCCAGACTCCGACAGGAGGACGGGACCGTCGTCACACTCAAGGACCTCACGAGGCCATCGATCCGGGAATGGGTGCGCCAGCACCGGGACCAAGTGATCGGGTTTACGGAAGAGGACACCCCGAACTTCAGCTTCCGGGACGGTCCGTGCAGCTTCTATAGCGGGACGAAGGCCCTCGGCGAAGAAGCGATCGCACATGCCGGCCAAGGGTACATCTGGCGCCTGCGCATTCCCTTCGACAACCTGGACAACCCACGCAACTACCTTTCCAAGCTGCGGACCTATCCCAAGGTTTACGACAACTTCAACTCCATCAGCCATCGCGGCGACTTCGTACGCGCCTGCGTAGACTGCTGGGAAAAGGGAATTCCGTGGGGCACCTATAACGTCACGAATCCCAGCTTTGTCAGCACCGCCGAAGTCGTCGACCTGCTGCGAAAGACCATCGATCCCAACCGCGATTTCCAGTTTTGGGCGGACGACGCTGAATTCTACCGTCAGGCAGCGCGCACACCACGGTCCAATTGCGTCATGGATCCAGGCAAACTCCTTCGCGCCGGCATCCAAATCCGGTCCGTCACCGAAGCCCTCGAGCACAGCCTGGCCGACTGGATCCCAGCCTAGCCACCACTCCGCTCGTTTCACCCCGAAAGCCAACCCAGATACATTCCCACATCATGAACCTTCTCGTCACTGGCGGTTGTGGCTTCATCGGCTCAAACCTCCTCCGACAATTGGTTGGCCAGTCCGAGATCCGGACGCTCATCAATCTCGACTGCCTCACCTATGCCGGCCACCCCGCCAATGTCCGCGGGCTTGAATCCGATCCCCGCTATCGCTTCGAGAAGGTCGACCTCCGCGACCAGTCCGAAGTCGTTCGCGTCGTCAAACAGCACGACATCACCCACGTCCTCCACCTCGCTGCCGAATCCCACGTCGACCGTTCCATCAGCGGTCCTGCCGACTTCATCACCACCAACATCGTTGGGACCTTCAACCTTCTCGAGGCCTGCCGCTCCCAATGGCTGTCGCCCGGCACCCCGCAACGCCCGGTGCGCTTCCATCATGTCAGCACGGACGAGGTCTACGGATCCCTGGGCGCCACCGGATACTTCCTCGAAACGACACCGTACGCCCCCAACTCCCCCTACTCCGCATCCAAGGCCTCCAGCGACATGCTCGTGCGGGCCTACCACCACACCTATGGAATGCCCACCGTGGTGACGAACTGCTCCAACAACTACGGACCGTTCCAGTTCCCGGAGAAACTCATCCCCGTCGTCATCCACAAGATCCTCGCGAGACAACCCATCCCGGTCTATGGCGACGGACTCAACGTCCGCGATTGGCTCTTTGTCGAGGACCACGCCGGAGCCCTGTGGCAGGTCCTCACACGGGGCGTGTCCGGCGAAACCTATAATGTCGGCGGCCACAACGAATGGCCCAACATCCGCATCGTCGAGCTCCTCTGCGACCTCGTCGACGAGATGAAGCCGGAGCTTGGAGGCAACTCACGGAAGCTCATCACCTACGTGAAGGATCGCCCCGGACACGACCGCCGCTACGCCATCGATGCCTCCAGGATCGAACGGGATCTCGGATGGCGTCCCGCGCACACCTTCGAGACCGGCATCCGCAAGACCGTCCGCTGGTACCTGGACAATCAGGAATGGTCCACCGAAGTGCTCCACCGATGACGGAGAGGGATCCACAGATTTCACAGATTCCACAGATTCCCAGACGCAGCAGACGACGTCAGGAGGCTGAAAGGAAGGGGATCCACAGATTTCACAGATTCCACAGATTCCCAGACGTAGCAGACGACCTCAGGAGGCTGAAAGGAAGGGGATCCGCAAATTTCGCAGATGGCACAGATTTCTGAACGTAAAAGAAGACTCACCGCGATGGACGGGGGCAAAGCACTAAAACACAAGTCGACGGTACTGAAGGCTGGGTGAGCCAAAGTTCAACAAAAGCGCCGTCGTGAGTCCCGAGGCCTTCAGGTAGTTCAAAACCTGTGCCTCCTCCAACCCCGTGATTGTTGTCAGTGCCTTGAGTTCCACCAAGATCCCGTCACAGCAGACGAAATCGACCTTGTATCGAGTTCTCAGAGGGGTACCCCGGTATTTGACCTCCATCAGATGCTCACGAATATAGGGAATCTCGCGGGCCTTGAGTTCCACCTCGAAGGCCTCTTGATAGACGGCCTCAAGAAAACCCGCTCCCAACTCGGCATGCACAGCAAAGGCAGCCCCAATGATTTGATACGTCAACGGATCTCGTTGCTGGGTCATGCTCAGACGCTGCATCCCTCCCGCCGTCACCGCAAATTTTCCTCACCACCGTCTGCCCAATCAGTGCCCCCTCCTCTCCCCCACACGAATCTGTGTCATCTGTGAAATCTGTGGACCTCTTCAATTCAATCCAAGAAATCTCCCCATGCCATCACTAGCCATCATCGGAACCGGATACGTCGGACTTGTTACAGGAGCCTGCTTTGCGGAAGTCGGTCACACAGTCCTCTGTGTGGACAACGACCAGCGCAAGGTGGACATGCTTACCGCCGGCGGCATCCCCATCTATGAGCCCGGGCTTGAAGAACTGGTGAAACGCAACGTGGCCGCCGGGCGCCTCCGCTTCTCCAGCTCGACGGCCGAGGCTGTCCAGGAAGCCGACGTCATCTTCATCTGCGTTCCCACGCCGCCGCAGCCGGATGGCTCCGTCGACCTCTCCTTCATCGAGGGCGTGGCCCGCGAGATCGCCGCGAACCTCACTGGATACCGCATCATCGTCGACAAGAGCACGGTGCCGGTGAAGACCGGAGAAAAGGTCGCCGAGACCATCCGCCGGTATGCCCGGACCAAGGTCGACTTCGACGTCGTCTCCAATCCCGAGTTCCTGCGCGAAGGATTTGCTGTCGACGATCTGATGCACCCCGACCGCGTTGTGGTTGGCGTTTCCGGTCCCCGACCGGCGGCCCTCATGCGCGAGATCTATGAGCCGTTCAAGGCCCCGATCATCGTCACCGACACGAACTCGGCCGAACTGATCAAGCACGCCGCCAATTCGTTCCTTGCGTTGAAGATCTCCTATATCAACGCGATTGCGAACATCTGCGAGGCCTCGGGTGCGAATGTCCTCGAGGTCGCCAACGGCATGGGCATGGACGAGCGGATCGGACGCCGCTTCCTGAATGCGGGCATTGGTTTTGGTGGCTCCTGCTTCCCGAAGGATCTCTCCGCGTTCATCAAGATCTCCGAGACCCTGGGTCACGACTTCCGCCTCCTCAAGGAAGTGCAGCGGATCAACGCCGACCAGATGGACCGCTTCGTCAAGAAGATCACCGACACGCTCTGGGTGCTGAAGGACAAGCGCATCGGCGTGCTGGGTCTGGCCTTCAAGCAGAACACGGACGACGTCCGCCTCTCCCCGGCCATCGACCTCTGCCATCGCTTGCTCAAGGAAGGCGCTTCCATCCGCGTCCACGATCCCAAGGCGATGGAGAAGGCCAAAGCCATCCTCCCGCCGGGCCCCAAGGTCGAGTATGTTGAGGACATGCAGGAAGTCCCGAATGATTGCGACGCCGTCGCCATCGCCACTGAATGGCCGGAGTTCGGGAAACTCAACTGGGCCGCAGCACGCCAGAAGATGATTGCGCCCATCCTGTTCGACGGCCGAAACCTCCTTGATCGGACCGAGATGGAGTCCATCGGCTTCCTGTACAAGGGGGTCGGAAGGTAGGATCCTCACCCCCATGTCCACCTCAAAACCGCCCCCTGCTGCGGCACGGCCCACACGAATTGATCCTGTGGTTGCCCTGCCCCTGGCTGCGGTGTGCCTTTGGTGGATCCGGGATCTGTCGTTCCAATGGTCGTCGCTCGTCGACTACCGCTTCGGCTGGATCGTGGTCCTGCTCGCCGGGTTCCTCGCCTGGGAACGCTGGCCGACCCGACCCACCGAGGACCGGCCGATCGCGCCGCTCTGGCCTGTACTGATCGCCCTGCCCGCCATGGGACTGATCCTTCTGGGCGAACTCTACAAGCTGGGTGTGGCACGGACTGCTGCTGCCTCGATGTCCCTCAGCATCGGGTGCGCCCTTTTCCTGACGGCGATCCTGCTGGGGGCCTGCGGACCCCGGACCTTCCGGCACTTCCTGTTTCCCATCGCGTTCTTCTTCGTGGCGGTCCCGATGCCCAAGCTTCTGTGGAATCCCGTGGTTTTCGGCCTCCAGTCCGTCATCTCCGTGCTGAACGTCGAGACCCTGGGAATCATGGGCATCCCGGCGGAACGACAGGGACACATCATCCGCATGGGTGACGTCCTTGTCGGGGTCAACGAGGCCTGCAGCGGTGTCCGAAGCCTCCAGTCCTCGATCATGGCCGCCCTGTTCGTCGGCGACCTGACCCTGCGCCGCCGTGGATTGAAGGTCGTGTTCCTGATCTTTGGGATTGGTCTCGCCATCTTCGGCAACTACCTGCGTTCGCTCTACCTTTCGTGGACCGCCTTCCGCTCCGGCACGGACCAACTCCGCGCCATCCACGATTCCGCCGGCTGGAGCGTGCTTCTGTTCACCTTCATCGGGGTCGTGTTGCTGTCGTTGTTCATGACGCGCATGGAGGCCCTCATCGCCGCCCGCAACGCGGCCGCGTCCGAAGAGGACGATGAACCCACACCCGAGACGCCATGACTTCCACCCCTCCCCGTTCCGTGAACAAACCGCTCATCGCGGCCCTGTTCCTCCTGTTCCTGGCACCGGTCGTGGGTTCGCGCCTTTGGTTTTCCAAAACCCCGGAAGCCGCCGGCGGCACCTTCGTGGCCCACGTCGCCACGAACCTCGCCCACTACTCCTTCAAGCCTGTTCCCATCGACGAGAACGCGATGGAGACGCTCGCCACCACCAACATCGTCAATGGCGACTTCCGCAAGGGCACGACCCGCATCACGGCCTTTGCAGCGGATTGGATGTCGAAGCAGGCGCAGCAGATGTCCGTGGTCCAGCACACCCCCGACGTCTGCTGGATCCAGACAGGATTCAAGGCGGTGGACATGGGCCAACCTGGCATGGTCCGGCTCCAGTTCGGCACCAACCAGATCGGCTTCGAATGCCGTGTCATGGTACCGCCGGGCGGCCGCCCCGAACTCACCCTCTGGTGTACCCTCCTGAACGGTCGACCGATTGAGGAAGGCTTCCGATTCTCCAATGCCGACCTCATGAAGCAAACCGGCGGCCAGACCAAGCTCTCCTCCCGCATCCGCGGCCTCAACATGCTTCTGGGTGCCCTGCGTACCCGGACACGGGCCGACGGCACCAAGCAATTCCTCCGCCTTTCCACGTCCATCGACCGGTCGTGGAAGGACAGCCTGGCCGCCCTCCAGGACTTCGCCACGGAATGGGTCCGCTTCGAACCGGCCTCCGCTCCCCGAGGCTGAGCCCAGCTTCACGGTCCTCGCCATGCCGATCGCACTGATCACAGGAATCACCGGCCAGGATGGTTCCTACCTCGCCGAGTACCTGCTCGGCCTGGGCTATGAAGTCCATGGAACCTCCCGGGATCCGGAGGCGGCACGCCTCCACCCCAACATCGCCTCCTGCGCCTCACGCCTGCGCCTCCACGCCCTTTCCCTCGAACGTCCCGCCGCCATCGCAGACCTCCTCGGCAACCATCGCTTCGACGAGATCTACCACCTCGCAGCGCAGACCCACGTCGCCGAGAGCTTCAAGAACCCGATCGACACCTTCGAGTTCAATACTCTCGGCACGATCCGACTCCTCGAAGCCGTCCGGTCGATCCATCCCGCCACCCGGATCTTCCACGCGGCTTCCAGCCAGGTCTTCGGAAACTCCAGCGCCACCGTCCAGACCGAGGACACCCCCTTCCGGCCCATGAATCCGTATGGCGTCTCCAAGGCCGCCGCTGCGGAAATGGTCCGCATCCATCGCGACGCGTACCGCCTCTTCGCCGTCAACGGCATCTGCTACAACCACGAGTCACCGCGACGCGGTCCCGAATTCGTCACCGGCAAGATCTGCCGTGCGGCCGCCGCGTTCCGCACGGGCCGCACCGAACCCCTCCTGGTCGGCGACGTCCGCGCCCAACGCGACTGGGGCGACGCCCGCAGCTTCGTCCGCGGATTCCACGCCAGCCTTCAGGCCTCCGCTCCCAGCGACTACATCTTTGCCACCGGCATCCTGCACTCCGTGCGTGATGTCCTCCAACAGGCCTTCGAAGCCGTCGGATTGCACTGGGAAGACTGGGTCCGACACGACACCAGCCTCCTGCGTCCCGCCGAACCGCCCCCCGCTGCCGGTGACCCCTCCCGGGCCGCGAAGCTCCTCGGCTGGCAGAATTCCACATCCTTCGAACAGCTCATCCGGGAGATGACCCTCGCCCACCTCCCGGCGGCAGGCCCGACAACCGCTTCCTGACCATACCCCATCCCCCATGAAGATCCTCGTCACCGGCGCCGCCGGATTCATCGGATACCACACCAGCCTGCGCCTCCTGGAGCGCGGCGACGAAGTCGTGGGCATCGACAACCTCAACGACTACTACGAGGTCAGCCTCAAGGAAGCCCGGCTCGCAAACCTCCAACGGTACCCCGGCTTCCGATTCCAGAAGCTCGACCTCGCCGATCGCCCGGGCATGGCGGAACTCTTCAAGACCGCCCGTCCGCAGCGCGTCATCCACCTCGGGGCCCAGGCCGGCGTCCGGTATTCCCTCCAGAACCCCCACGCCTACGTCGACAGCAACCTCACCGGTTTCGTGAACATCCTCGAGGGCTGCCGCCACGGAAACGTCGAGCACCTCGTCTACGCCTCGTCCTCCTCGGTGTACGGTGCCAACACCACGATGCCGTTCAACATCCACCACAACGTCGACCATCCCTACAGCCTTTACGCCGCCACCAAGAAGGCCAACGAGCTGATGGCCCACACGTATTCCCACCTCTACAAGCTTCCCACCACCGGGCTCCGCTTCTTCACCGTCTACGGGCCCTGGGGCCGCCCCGACATGGCCCCCTTCCTCTTCACCCGAGCCATCCTCGCCGGCAAGCCCATCGACGTCTTCAACCACGGCCAGATGCGCCGTGACTTCACCTTCATCGACGACATCGTCGAAGGCGTCATCCGCACCTGCGACCACGTCGCCCAGCCCAATCCCGCCTGGGACGGTGCCCATCCCGATCCAGGCACCAGCCGTGCCCCGTATCGGATCTACAACATCGGCAACCGGAACCCTGTCGAGCTCCTCCATTTCATCGGTTGCATCGAGAAGGCCCTCGGCCGCACCGCCGAGAAACGCCTGCTCCCCATGCAACCCGGCGATGTGCCCGCCACCGCCGCCGATGTCGAGGACCTCACCCGCGACGTTGGCTTCACCCCCTCCACCCCCATCGAGGTGGGCGTCCCGAAGTTCATCGATTGGTACTGCCAGTACTTCAACGTCGTCCGCTGATTCCAGGGATTGTTGGGCGTTTGGGTCCACAGATTTCACAGATTCCACAGATTCCAAACCGTAGCAGACGACGTCAGGAGGTTGTCCCAACCACTGCCTCGTGACCTCATCAGCTACATCCCTCCGACCGTAGCAAACGACGTCAGGAGGTTGTGTCCAACCACTGCCCCGTGACCTCGTCGACTACCCAATCCGTGGAATCTGTGTCATCTGTGGATCACACGTTCCCTCCCCTCTCTGTAAAATCTGTGGACCAAGAAACGCTCCCCTCTGTGGAATCTCCCCACATGCTCAAAGTCGGTATCATCGGCCTCGGCTATGTCGGCCTGCCGCTCTCGCTCCAGTTCGCCCGATCCAGCGTCCAGGTGATCGGATTCGACATCGACCCCGCCAAGATCGTCGAACTCACCGCCGGGCGGAGTTATATCCGACACATCCCCGCCACTGAGATCGCTGGAGCTGTTGGAGCCGGCCGCTTCGCGGCGACGACCGACTTCAGCCGCATCCGCGAAGTCGACGGCGTCATCATCTGTGTTCCGACACCGCTCAACCGGAACCGCGAGCCCGACATCTCCTATATCCTCAAGACGGCCGAGGCGATCGCGCCCCATCTCCAGCGCGGACAGGTCATCATCCTCGAATCAACGACCTATCCTGGAACCACCGAGGAAGACCTGCTCCCGGTGCTCGAGAAGGGCTCCGGACTGAAGGCTGGCGTCGACTTCCATCTCGCCTTCTCGCCCGAGCGCGAAGACCCGGGCAATCCCGCCAGCGTGGTGGCGAAGATCCCCAAGGTCATCGGCGGACTCACACCGGCCTGCCTTGAGAAGGCTTGTGCCATCTACGGCCGCAGCATCCAGACACTGGTCCCTGTCTCCTCCTGTCGTGCGGCCGAGGCCACCAAGCTCCTCGAGAACATCTTCCGCAGCGTCAACATCGCCCTCGTGAACGAGCTCAAGGTCGTGTACGGCGCGATGGGTATCGACATCTGGGAGGTCATCCGCGCTGCCAAGACCAAGCCCTTCGGGTACATGCCGTTTTACCCGGGACCCGGGCTCGGCGGTCATTGCATTCCGATCGACCCCTTCTACCTGACCTGGAAGGCCCGCGAGTTCGGACTCTCGACGCGCTTCATCGAGCTCGCCGGCGAGATCAACACCAGCATGCCTGCCTGGGTCGTGCACAAGGTCGGCGAGGCCCTCAACCGCGTCCGTCGCCCGGTCAACGGTTCCCGCATCCTCATCCTCGGGCTCTCCTACAAGGCCAACGTCGACGACGATCGCGAATCCCCCAGCTACGTCCTCCTCGAACGTCTCCACGCCCTCGGTGCCGAGGTCGCCTACCACGACCCCTACGTCCCCGTCATCCGGCCGACCCGTGAACATCCCCAATGGGCGGGTCACACCTCCGTCCCGTGGACCGAGGAATCCATCCGCTCGTTCGATGCCGTCCTGATCTCCACCGCCCACGCCTGCGTGAACTACCGCGAACTCGCGGACTGGGCCTCCGTCATCATCGACACCCGCAACGCCATGGCGGACATCCCCACCCGCCCCGGGCAGGTCGTCCAGGCGTGAGTGATTGACCCCGTGACCGCTCCCCACGCGACTTCCAGAAGCACGGCCATTGATGCCCTCAAGGGCATCGCCATCCTGGGAGTCCTGTTGCACCACGTCGGGAACCGACGTCTCGGGGACTCAGGGGAAGCGTTTGCCGGAACGGCATCCATGGCGACCCAGTGGTGCGTCTATGCCTTCCTCTTTGCCGCTGGATTCCTGGCAGCCGGCCGTCGTGCGAAGCCGGACGAAACGCTGGGAAGTCGTGTCCTGGTTCGCGCACAACGATTGCTCATCCCATATCTGGCTTTGGGTACCGTTTACGGGGCCATTCGGCTCGGGATCGAACACTTCGCGCCGAAGATGATCGATCCTGTCCGGTTCCCGCCAGGCGTCATCCCCAAGCTCCAGAACCTCATGGTCGGTGGGAACCACGTGGCCGAACAGATCTACTTCTTTCCCCTCCTTTTCGCCACGGAGTTGTTTTCCCTGCCGTTCTGTCGTGCCCACCAGCTCTGGATCCCGGCAACGGCGTCGGCAGCAGCGCTTGGCGTCTGCTGGATCTTCGCTGCCTCGGGTCACATCGCCCCCTTCACGGGTCTTTCATTCGGGATCCTGTTGCCGAGTCTGGCTCAGTATCTGGCGGGATGGGCAACCGCATCCTGGATCGGCAGGAACCGGGTGCCACGGACCGCCCGAACGATTGCCTGCGCCGTCTGCCTGCTGGGCGGAGCACTGGCGAAGGGGCATTGGCATTGGATCTTCTCTGCGCTGATGCCGGTAACCACCGTTTCGCTGCTTGAGGCATTCACGACACCCTCCTGGCTGAACCATCTCGGCCGCGCGTCCTCCACGATTTTTGCCTACCACTCGCCCTACATCATCCACCCCGGACTCATCTTCATGCTCGCGCTGGGCATATCCGATCTTCCCGCAATCTTCGCCACCCTCAGCCTTGCCCTGATCTTGACGCTCCTGCTGCATCACATCCTGAACTCAACACCGCGCCTTGCATGGATGCGGGTTTGACCGCAGCGGTGGGAACCAATCTCTCAATGTCGCACCAAAGAAAGCGCGTCGTGCTCCTCAGCGGCCACTATTACGGCTCCAAGCGCCGGGGAGGATTCCACTGGTTGGCGGACGCGTATCGGGAGTTGGGCTGGGATGTCCTGTTCGTCACCACCTGCGTCAGCCTTCTTTCCGTGATGAAGAAGGATCGGCGGTTGGAGGAACCCCTGCGCGAGAAGGCCGGCCGTTTCGAAACGTTCCGCCCGGGCGTCGACAGCTTCGTCCTGTTCACCCCATGGCATCCGGCGAACCTGCGCAACGGATTCCTCAATGCCCTCAGCGGTCCCATCTACCGCGGTTACGGATTCTTCCTCCCGGCCGCGCTGCGCGAGCGCCTTGCGGCAGCCGACCTGATCATCTTCGAATCGAATCCAAGCCTTCTCCTCTTCAACCGCATCGCCCGCATCGCCCCAAAAGCGCGCCTCGTCTACCGCGTGTCCGATGATCTCCGGAACCTGTGCGTGCACCCGGTGGTCCTCGACGTCGAGGCCGAGATCCTTTCGCGGTTCCATCTGGTCAGCGCCCAGGCCCGCAGCGTCGAGCGCCGCTTCCGCGACCAAGCGCGCGTCGTCACCCACCTTCCCGCCATCGACAAGGCTGCTTTCGATGTCGATGTCGCCAACCCTTACCCGAACGATGGCCGACCCAGGGTCGTCTCGGTTGGCAGCTCGTTCTTCGACTACGACTACCTCCCCGCGGTAGCCGCCCATTTCCCCCAATGCCAGTTCCATGTCATCGGCCGGCTGGAGCGGACCTTCGATGCCCCGAACATCACCTGGCATGGCGAACTGCCCTTCGCCCGCATGTTGCCCTTCATGAAGCATGCCGACGTCGGGCTCGCCCTGTACGAATGCCGCGAGGGCGGCGAATCGCTCGCGGATTCCAGCCACAAGCTGACCCAATACACCTATTGCCGTCTGCCGATTGTCGCTCCCGGATTTGCGTGTCGCCCGGACCGACCGCACATCCTGCCCTACGTGAACGGCGATGCCGGATCGATGAAGTCGGGTCTCGAGGCGGCCCTCCGTTTTCCCAAGACCCAGGTCACCGCCGAATCCGTCCGGTCCTGGACCGAAATGGCGCGCGAACTCGCCGGCGAAACCCTCCGGTAGCCGGCACACGGCCTGTTTCCACCTCCCCGCATGCAATTCGACAGCCTTGCCTTCGCGGTCTTCCTCCCGGTCCTGTGGGTGGCCTACCGGCTGACCAACCGGAACCGCTGGGTCCTCCTTGCCGGCAGCCTGCTGTTCTATGGTTGGTGGGACTGGCGGTACCTGTCGCTCATCGTGGGTTCATCCACCGCGGCCTACTTTTTCGGAACCGCCATCGGCAATCCGGCCACGCCCAGCCGCCGCACACCCCTCCTCCTCCTCTCGGTCAGCCTCCAGATGGGACTGCTGATCTACTTCAAATACTGGAACCTCCTCACCGAGACATTCCTCCACCTGCGTCAGGCACTCGGCGGTGGCAATGACATCCAGTTCGCCCGGGTCCTCCTGCCGGTGGGCATCTCCTTCTTCACCTTCCAGAACCTCTCCTACACGGTCGATGTCTGGCGCGGCTCCGTCCGCCGCTCGGACTCCCTCATCGACTACCTGCTCTACATCAGTTTCTTCCCGCAACTGGTGGCTGGCCCCATCGAACGTTACAGCGACCTGCATCCCCAGCTGGTCCAACGCCCATTGGCCACATGGAAGGATTATGACCAGGGCTTCGCGCTCCTGATCGTCGGGTTCTTCAAGAAGATCGTCATCGCCGACACCGCCAGTGATTTCGCAGACCGCGTCTTCAACAATCCGTCGTCCTTCTCCGGACCTTCGGCCATCTTCGGCGTCTACTTTTTCGCCCTCCAGATCTATGCCGACTTCAGCGCCTATACCGACATCGCCCGCGGATGCGGGCTGCTCTTTGGAATCCGGCTGATCGACAACTTCCAGCAACCCTACCTCAGCACCTCGATCACCGAGTTCTGGCGCCGCTGGCACATCTCATTGTCCGGATGGCTTCGTGACTACCTCTACTTTCCACTCGGTGGAAACCGCGGTGGGCTCGCCCGCACGATCCGCAACCTCTGCATCACGATGGTCCTTGGCGGTATCTGGCATGGAGCCTCGTGGAACTTCCTCATCTGGGGATTCGCCAACGGCTTCATGCTGTCCGCCGAGAAGCTGTACCATTACTTCACCGGCCATCGCGTCGAGCGCGCTGCGATCGGTCTCGGGGGATGGGTCCGCCGCTTCGTGACCCTGAACCTGATCTGCCTCACGTGGGTCTTCTTCCGGGCCGCCGACCTGCCCAAGGCCCTCGTGATCCTCGGGCAATGCGTCCGGATCCCGCTCGAGAAGGGCGAACTGCTGAGCCTCGGCAAGACCCTCGAACCCGCGGCCATCCTCTGCCTGCTGGGCGGGTTGATGATGGGTCATGACCTGCTCAAGGAACGCCGCGGCGACGGGTGGTTCCTGTCGCTGCCCACCGGTGCCCGGATCCTTGCGGCCGGGCTCATGATCGCCTTCATCGCCCTCAACGTCGGGAACAACCAGAATGCCTTCATCTACTTCCAGTTCTGACGGCGTGCGCCGCCTCGCCTGGCTTGGAGGTGCCGTCCTCGTGTTCCTCCTGCTCAATGCGCTCGCCCGGTTCGGCGAACAGCAGCGTTGGCTCCGGACCGGCGACCCCGCAAAGCTCGTCGCCCAACGCATCCAGTCCGTCCGCAATGGCGCCGATGTCTGGGTCTGTGGCAACAGCCTCGTCGAGCACTCCTTCGACGCCGAGCTCGCCCGAACCCTCGACAGCCAACGGTACGCGACGGTCATCCTCGGCAGCGCCACCCTCGAAGCCACCGCGATGGTCATTGGCCGCGCCCTCGACGAATCCCAGACCAAGCCCCGCAACGTCGTCGTTGTCATCAGCAAGGACGACTTCAACCGCAACGGCACCCGCGGCGAATCCTCCGCCCAGTACCTCCAAGCTTTCCAGCCGCCGTCCCTCCGCACCCGCATCAGCAGCTGGATCCCCATCCACGAACTCCGCTCCAGCATCCAGCTCCGCATCCGCAAGACCCTGACCTCCCTCATCAAGGGAGACCCACGCAGCGAAGCCAAAGCGCTTCCGCCGGAAGCGTTCGCTGCCCTCCAGTCCGGCAAGGACGATCCCGTATGGATCGCCAAGCAGATCACCGAAAGCTATCTCGCCAACCAGGGCCGCGACTTCATCTTCAACGATTCCGGCGTCAGCAACCTCGTCGCCACCTGCCGCAAACACGCCGTCCCGCTCACCATCGTCCTTCCGCCCGTCAGCAAGGCCGTCGCCGAGTGGCACGACACCCGGTTTCCAAACCAGCGCTGGGAAACCCTCCGGAAGCAGGTCCTCACCGGATTCCAGCAACCCGGCGTCCGCGTCCTCGATTGGGAGTCCGCCCTGCCGTCCAATCCCAAGGTCTTCGTCGATCCCTATCACGTGCACCTTACCCTGCGGTCCCACCTCACGCAGTGGTATGTCCGCGAGCTCACCCCTGCGCCTTCACGCCCTGCAGCCCGGGAAGACAAGCGCTGAATCTCGAAACCAACCCCCAACCACACCGCAGCCAAATGCAAATAAAACTCATCGACAGGAAGTTCCGATCCCCACGCATCTGGTCCAATGGCGTCCTCAAACCCATCTGCAATCTGCTCGGTGGCCATGTGGTCAACGTTTCTGGATGGAAGGATTCGGACAAGGACGGCCTGACCTACAGGTCCTATTTTCCGAAGGCCACGAAGTACTCGATCACCAACTATAAATCCGAGGCCTGCGGCTTCCAGGGCAACCTGGAGAACGAGATCTTCCTCGATCTGGAGGCAAGCCTGCCACCGGAGCTCCGTCAGGCGTTCGATGTCGTGTTCTCCCATACCGTGCTGGAACACGTCTTCGAGTGCGTTGTGGCAGCACAGAACATGGCGGACATGACACGCGACGCACTCGTCATCACCGTTCCATTCCTTCAGGAACAACATACGGACTACGGTGATTACTGGCGTTTCACCCCCACATGTCTCGCCCGCCTGCTGCGAAAGACGGGGTTGCAACCGGTCTACATCGATTACAACGACGCGGCACGCGACTCCATCTACGTCGTGGCCGTCGCGACACGATACCCGGAACGCTGGTCGTCCATCCGCTCACTCCCCGGCAACAAACTGGACACCATCGAGTCCACCAACGTCGGAAAGCAGATCATCCGCGGGAAATGGCTGAGGATCGGCGGTGCCAGAAGCACGGAGGACCATGGCGGATAGTTCTCCGACTCTCGTCTCGAAGGCAGCCCGTGGCGCTACAGTGACCGCCGCGTCGAGAATGCTCTCGGCGATGGTGCGCTTCGGCTCGGGAATCATCGCGGCCAGACTCATCGAGCCGGAATCCTTCGGCGTCTTCTCTGCGGTCTCGGTCTTCATCACCTCCATCGAGCTCCTCAGTCTCGCCGGGCTCAACACGACATTTCTCCGGACCAAGGAGATCAGCAGTTCCACACGGGATGCGATCATCACAGCCACGTGGATCTTCGCGGCGTGCGGGACCTTGATCCTGGGTACCTCCGGTGGATTCCTTGCCCGGCTGGCGGGACATCCGGAGGCGGAAATCTGGGTCCGTCTGGCGGCCCCGGTGCTGTTCCTGAAAGTCCTCGCGTCCTTCAGCAACGCCAGCCTCCTTCGAGATCTCGAGTTCGGGAAAGTCGCGGCCGTGGATGCCGCATCGGTGCTCATCGGGCCGGCGCTGGTCACCTGTCTTCTCGCCGCGAGCGGTGCCAGGACGGAGGCCCTGTTCGGGGGCTACTACGCCCAGCATGTGTCCAACGCACTGGCCTTGATCGCGCTGCGCCCACCTGGCTTGCCGCGGCTCTGCTCCACGCAATCGCTCCGCTCCATCGTGGGCGAAGGCTTGGCCTTGTTGCTTGCCCAAGCCGGCTTTCAGGTGGCCCAGCGGGTTGACTATTGGATCATCGGGCGGTTGCTCGGCGCCCAACAACTGGGTCTCTACAACCGCGCCTTCACCGTCATGGAGGTCCCAGCGGGCATCGTGACCAAATCCATGGAGACAGTGTACCTGCCCGTCGCCTCCCGCGTGACGGATCCACGGGAACGCCGGCTGGCTCTTTCGGTATCGATCAGCATCACCCTCATCGCGCTGGGTCCCATCGCTCTTGCTCTCAGCGTCTCGGCCCCTGTTCTGGTCAAGGTCATGCTGGGGCCCCGATGGGCAGGGGCTGCGATTCCGTTGTCGATCCTCGTTCTGGCCATCCCGTTTCGGGCGGTGTGCAAGGCACCGAATTCCCTCACGTTGTCGGCCGGCCTCACCCGGGAACTCCAGATCCTGACGTGGGGTTACGCCGTGGTCGTGGCAATCGCCGCATGGGTTGGATGCCAGTTCGGAGTCAATGCGGCTTCCCTCGGAGGTTTCCTCGCAACATGCGCCTACGGCACGGCTTCCTGCCTGCTGGCATCGACGCATCTCAAGATGCCCGTGGCGGATCTGATCCTGGCAGCCCGGAAAGGCGTTCCCATCAACCTCGTGGCGGGTGCTTCCGGGGTGGGACTTTCCACGATGCTTGGTTCGTTGGGTCTTTCGGAACTCCCTCAACTGATCCTCTTTGGCATCGGCTATCCGGTCATCCTCCTCTCGGTGCTGTTGTTCTTCCCCAACGCACTGATTCATCCCGAACTCCGCTCCCATCTGCAAAAGCTTCCCAAGATCGGTCGCCTTGCCCGGGCAGCCACATCCCGGATTGATTCCATTTCGCCCCGGTTCGCACGCCTCCTGATGGAGCGCTGGGGGGCGACGCCCAGGATTTAGGTTCCAACCGAAACAGGCCTGCCTGCTTCGCCCTCCTTCGCTCATGATCCAACACCTGACCTATCTGGCAGACTCGAGACTGCCATCCATGGATGCAAACTCGGTCCATGTGATGAAAATGGCCTCCGCGCTGGCGGGTGTTGTCCCACGTTTCGATCTCGTATGCATGCGGGACTGCCGGGAACCGGGGCAATCGTTGGAATCGGTGTTCAAGGCCTACGCAACCACACGGACGTTTCCAATCCACTTCACCACCTCCAGCAAGGATCAGGGATATTGGCGCTGCTCGCTGACGGCCGGACTCAGGCCCATCGGACCCAAACCTCCCACATCCCATGTGGTTTTCGGGCGGTGGATTCCCGCCGTCTTCATGCAATGGTTGCGTGGGGCCTATGTTGCCGTTGAAGAGCACAACGCGGACTACTCCAGCCGACGCACCGTTCCGTTCATGCTCCGGATGATGGCCCGATCCCGCCGCCTCCTCCTCTGCGTGGCCATCACCCAGGCACTTCGGGAGGACATCTTGCAGCACGTTCCCGGGTTGGGAGACCGCGTCATCGTACTCCCCGATGGGGCGGATCTGAACACCTCCATCGGCCGGACGGGCAAAACCACCGACGTCGCCTATGTGGGCAGCCTGAAACCGGGAAAGGGAGTTGATATCATCTGTCGCATCGCCCAGCGCTTGCCGAACCGCCGGTTCGCGATCGCGGGAGGCAATCCGAAGGAGATCAGCGCGCTTCAGGCACAGTTTGGAGCACTACCCAACGTGGAGTGGCTCGGGCATCGCAATCAGCAGGAGTGCGATCTCCTCCGGACCTCTGCAAGACTCCTCCTCGCGCCCATCCAGGCGGATGTCGAAGGCATCGGTGGCATCCGGATCGGCCGCTGGACTTCACCGCTCAAGGTTTTTGAGGCGATGGCATCGGGCACACCGCTGATTGCGTCCGATCTTCCCGTCATCCGGGAGGTGTGCACGGATGACCAAAACTGCATCCTCGCACCATCGAAGGACATCGACGGATGGGTCGAACGTGTTGAGCGGATCCTTTCGCAACCAGATCTCGCCACACGCATTGCAGAACGGGCACTCTGTGACATCCGTGAGCGGTACTCGTGGGATTGCCGCGCCAACGGATTGGCGGCGGCACTCTCCACCGCCTGGGAAAAGGCCACCGGAAGGCAGGCCTGATCCACCCGGCGCCACCGACGCCAATGGCAACAGTTCGGCGATATTCTCGACGCCCGTCCAGAGACGATCTCAGGGCGGTGCAGGCATCGCCAACCGATGCGCGGGCAGTATGCAGTGGACCTTGGAATGACAGTCTGGCGGATACCGAGATTGCCGACACACCGGGCCCCGTTGAATCCTCCATTTGAACGACGATGAATGCACCGCGAAATCCAGTCTGGTACCTGAACCCGCAGTTCGTCTTCGCCTTTGTCATGGCAGTGTCGGTGTGCTTCTTCCTGTCGATTCCGTATGAGGTGTTTCACGGCTGGAAGGTGGTCAACATCGTTGGACTGGGATCGATCGCCGAGATCGGCCTCCTTGCACTGGGATCCTTCCTGGTCGGCACCTTCCTGGCTCCACGGAATTTCGCCCCAAACCCGCTGTATTTCAGCGTGGAGGCGGCCCGAACCGCACTCGCGCATTCGCGCATCCTGAACATTCTGGCGGGGATTGCCGTGGCACTCACCATCGTCATGCTGCTGGCCAGCGGCGGTCTCCAGGCAATCCGCGACTCCATGTCCGGCCGGATCCGGACGGTTGGCATCGAAGGCATCACCACGTTCTGTCACGCCTCCACCGCCTCCTTCGCTCTGGCAACGGCCATCTGGGCGGGGCACTTCGGCGACCGGAAGCTGCGTACCCGGGCCTTCCAGGAGATGGTGATCGCGTTCGGCCTGTCGGGCGGACGGGCTGTACTCCAGGGGGAACGCATCGCCATCCTCGTGCCGGCCATCGCCGCATTCGCCTGCTGGCTCCTGGTGCGTCGTGAGCCCCTTCGCCTGAAGCTGGTCGCCAAGGTCGCGGGCATCATCGCCATGGTTGGATTGATCTATGGTGCTTCCGAGGCAGCTCGTTCGTTCTCAGCCAAACAGGAACGTGAAGGGTTGAACCAATCCATCACGGAATACTCCGTGGACCGGCTGGGAAGATACTACGCCCTCACGCTGAACTCGGGTGTTGGCCGGTACATGCTCTTCAAATCCGGTGAACGTTCAGACCCCTTCTTTTCGCAGACCCTCGGTCCCATGGCCAAGATCCTGAGCTTTGGCGACCTCCTGTTCGCGTACTACCCATCGAACGATTCCGCCGCCGTGCTGCTGGA
This sequence comes from Verrucomicrobiales bacterium, assembly GCA_027489875.1. Classification (GTDB taxonomy): domain Bacteria; phylum Verrucomicrobiota; class Verrucomicrobiia; order Limisphaerales; family UBA9464; genus UBA6176. The sequence continues at coordinate 7,242 of JAIXZE010000275.1, read as the reverse complement.
AGAGGCTGGGATCTACAATCCCGAGTTCACGAACTTCTGGGGGTTCGCGACCCCGTTCTGTGAGCATCCCATCGTCGGCTTCCTCTTCTGGGCGTCCTGGGGATGGTACGCCCAGCGTCTCTACCGGAAGGCGATGTGCCAAAGCATCGGCCTGATTCAGATTGCCACCTTCGGTTTGTGCCTCGTCGGGATCATCGAAGGTGCACGCGTGAACCTGCTGGGCAGTATCCACCTTCAGCTTCCCATCCTTCTGCTGGCGATCCGCAGCGACCTGCCAAAGACCATCGTGGCCGCGTCCGTCCGCTTCGTTACCAGAACCAACCCTGCCCGCTCCGCGACCGCCCCATGATTGTCCACGTCAACGGGCGCTACTATTCCAAGGCCCGGTTCACCGGAACCCAGCGTTCCTCGCACAACCTGCTGCGGAGCGTTGCGGCAGCCTCGCCCAAACTCCGGTTCGTGGTCCACCTGAGCCCGGTCAATCCGGTGTGGGAGGAACTGAAGACCCACCCGAACATCGAGATCCGCGCCAACCTTCCCGCCTCCACCGCAAAGCTGCATCTCTGGGAACAGTTCCGGTTCCCGCGCATCGACCCCGGGTCCCTCCACCTCAGCCTCGTGGGCACCGCTCCGTTCCTGTGGAACACCCACGACCAGGTCATGGTCGTCCATGACATCCATTACCGGCTGTTGCCGGGCCTTTTCTCCCTGCCGTACCGCTTGCAGGCGCGCGGCAACAAGGTCATCGCCGCCCGACGCGCCCGTCGCGTCGTCTGCTTCTCCCATTACGTCGCCTCGACGCTGCGCGAACACCTCGGGCTTCCCGCTGACCGCATCTCGGTGATCCACCAGGGGCCAGGCATTCCGGCGGCTGTCCTCGAACCGGCCAGCCGGGTCCGGCAACCCCAGCCCAAGCCCTACTTTCTCTGCGTGGGCAGCCTGCAACCCCACAAGAACCTCCCCCGCCTCCTGGCCGCGTGGAGTTCCATCGAGGATCAACTGCCAGACCACCGCCTGTGCGTCATCGGACAGGCCCAACCGCAGTTCGCACCCGTAGACTACCAGGAACAGCTCGCCCGCTGCCGGCGCGTCGAGTTCACCGGATACGTCAGTGACGCCCAACTGGCCGAACTCTACCGAAACGCCACCGCGCTCGTGTACCCGTCCATCGAGGAGGGCTTCGGACTCCCCATCGTCGAGGCCTTCATTGCCGGTTGTCCCGTGATCACGTCCAACCGCTCCTGCATGCCCGAGATTGGAGGCTCCGCCGCCCTTTACGCCAACCCCGAGGACCCGGCCGAGATCGCCCAACGGATGCTGAGCGTCGGTTCAGATCCCGCGCTCGCCACACAACTCCGCGATGCCGGATTCCTCCGTGCCCGCGACTTTACCTGGCCCGCCGCCGGCACCGCCCTGCGCGACGTCCTCACCTCCATGACCACACCCCTGCAGTGAGCATGCAATCCCCGGTCAAACCCTCTCCCCGCCGCGCCAAGGTCCTCCACCTGATCACCCTCAGCGTCGTCGGAGGCTCGCAGGACAACACCTTTGGAACCTGCGAACGCCATGACCGTTCGCGCTTCGAGGTCCACCTCGCCACCAACTCCACCGGCCGATGGGTGGACCGCGCGCGGGCTTCCGCCGACGCCTTCCATCCCATTGACAGCTACGTCACGCCGCCGTCCCCGATCAACGACCTGAAGTCGCTCGTGGCAACCACGCGTCTGCTCCGGCGCGAGCGTTACGACATCCTCCACACCCACACCGCCAAGGCCGGGTTCATCGGGCGGCTCGCCGCGCGGTTCGCACCCGTTCCCATTGTCGTCCACACCTACCACGCCTTCCCCTGGCACGATCACATGTCGGGCACCAAGCGCGGCGTGTTCATCGGCATGGAACGTCTGGTCCGCGACGGCACCCACTACCACATCACCGTCAGCGAGAACGAACGCCAGGAAGGACTCCGCCGACGCGTCCTGCGCGAACCCGATTCCCGTACGATCTATTCCGGCATCGATTTCACCAAGCTCGACCGCCCTGTGGACCGCGACGCCATCCGTGCGTCGCTCGGCTGGGGTCCTCGCGAACGGGTGATCGGAATGGTGGGGCGTCTCGATGCGCAGAAGGCCCCGGAACTCATGGTGCAGGCCTTCGCCCGGGTCGCCGCCGCCGATCCTCTTGCCCGCCTCATGATCGTGGGCGATGGCGAACTCCGACCCAACGTCGAGGAGCGCATCCGTTCACTGGCACTCGGGGACAAGGTGAAGCTGTTGGGATTCCGCGATGACGTCCCCTCGCTGGTGCAGGCATCGGACATCTTCGCCCTCTCGTCACTCTGGGAAGGGCTGGGCCGCGCGATGACGGAAGCGATGCTCGTCGGGAAGGCCGTTGTTGTTCCCGCCATCAACGGCATCCCGGAAATCGTGCACGAGGGCCGCACCGGACTCCTCTATCCCGCCGGTCAGGTGGACAAGCTCGCCGACGGCATCCTCCGGCTCCTGGCCGATCCAGCCCTCGTCACACGCCTCGGCAACGACGCCCGCCTTCTCACCCGGAGCCTCTTCGACCTCAACGGCATGGTCCGCTCGATTGAGGAGGTCTTCACCGCCCAGCTGGCCAGGCGGTCCTGACGCCGACTGGCAGTTCCCAGTTCCCAAGGTGAAGGCCGGGTGCCCTCACCCGGCGGTCCGCCTCTTCAAACTTGAAACTGAAAACCTGGAACTCCGGCCCCCCTTCCATCGCCTCGTGACCTCGTCGACTACCCCCACGACGTAGCAGACGACGTCAGGAGGCTGTGGATGAACCTCCCTAGTACGCGTTATCCCGTTTGAAGAACGTCATCAGCATGATCTGGAAATCCAGCCAGGGTGACCAGTTCTCCAGGTACCACAGGTCGTAACGCACGCGCTCCGCCAGGTCCGTGTTGCCGCGCAACCCATGGACCTGCGCCCATCCCGTGATGCCCGGCTTCGCCGCATGCCGTGCGTTGTAATGCGGGATCTCGTACTTGAAGTTCGCGATCAGCTCCGGTCGCTCGGGTCGCGGTCCCACGAGGCTCATGTCCCCCGTGAGGACGTTCCAGAACTGCGGCACCTCATCGACGTTCCAGGCCCGCATGAAGGACCCGATCCGCAACCGCCGCGGATCATCCTTCTGGGCCCACTGCGCGCCCGCCACTTCGGCATCCAGGCGCATGCTGCGGATCTTGTAGATCGTGAAGGGCCGCCCATTGCGGCCGGTACGCGTCTGCCGGTACAGCACCGGTCCCGGCGACTCCAGATACACGATCGCTCCAAACACCGCCATGATCGGAGCGGAGAGAATCAGCCCGACTACAGCCCCGACCAGGTCAATGATGCGCTTGATGGTGCGGTTGGTGAGCCGGTCGAGAGGAAGCCGGGAAACACCCAGGATCGGGACACCGGACACCGTCTCCAGCTGCAAACCCGAGATCAGGATCTGGAAATAGTTCGGGACCAGCTTGAATTGGATTCCCTCGCGTTCGCAATGGTTGGCGATCGAGATGACCTCCTCACGCGGAATCTCCAGATCACAGAGCACGAGCATGTCCGCGGCCCGACCCTGGATCAGCCCGATGAGGTCCGAATACTCCCCCAGCTTCGTCGCACCCACGGGTGCCAACATGTTCCCTGAGTTCGGGCTCGGCACATACCCGGCCACCACATACGGCTGGCGTTCATCGCGGTTGACCGCATCAAAGATGTCCGCTGCCTCCCGGGTCCAGCCCACCATCAACAGCGATTGCCGCAACGAGGCGGCCATCACGTCGAGCCGCAGCAAACGCGAGAGGATCGAGCGCCATCCCAGCAGGGAGACAACCGCCATGAAGTACGACAGGAAGACGTAGAGGCGGGAAATCGGCGGCGAGAACCGCAGGAACAGGCTGACGCCCAGATACGCGAACAACCAGAACGTCGCGCCCTGCACGATGATCAGCGTGCTCTCCCGCAGGTGCAGCAGACGCCGCGCCCGGTACAGCCGCAGGTACACATACGTCCCGATCAGGAACATCGCCCCGATCACGATCAAACCCAGATAGTTCGAGAGTGTCTGCTTCGCGGCGAACGAAACATCGTCCGGGCGCACCCGAAACCATCCGCTCTGGAAACGCATCCAATACCCAACCAGCAGGCCCAACAGGATCGCGATCGCATCGCCCGCAAACGCGATGAAAACCGCAGTCTCAGCAGAAACACTTCGTGTGCTGGCGCGCGCGACGGGAACAGGAACGAGGGATTCCACGCTTCGAGGACTCTTGGATGAACCGGTACTCTGCGGCTTTGACATCATTTCTGAAATTGGAGTCCCACGCACGATCGAGCAGGAGTCTCCGATGGATCTCCTGGAAAGGTCACCTTCCGGAACAACAAAACCCAAGGCACAGGCAGCCTTGGTTCTCCGCCCCCCGGAAACCTAACCCTGAAGCAAGACCTGCGTACGGCCTTGAGACGCTCCAGACCTTGGGGGTCTGCTGTCCGTGTATCCCACCCGGAACGCGCAACTCGGCAGGCACACTAGGGTCCCGCAATTCCATTGTCTACCAAGCGATGGTGACGAATCAGGCGGAATTCCGTGAACCTTCTTCCTGCGTCCCACCAGACCATCCCAACAGGCATGCCAACGCCGCGAAGATCATGAACGTCAGGTGGACGGACGGTATCTGGAACGGAAAATCACCCCACGCATGACCCAGCATTCCGAGCATCCCCACTCCAACGGCGGCCACGAATCCACCGCCGGGCTGCATTCCACCGCTTGTACGCCCACTCACCGGCACGAGGATCAGCAGGCTCAGGACAATCAGGAACCCAACCCACCCGAGGGTCACCCGTGTCTCCAGCCAGTCATCGTGCACGTAACCATACCACTCCTTGCCATCATTCTCCCGGTACAGCCCGTTCAGGCTCAGGAACGTTTCCGCTCCGGATCCCCATACCGGAAAGTCCGCTGCCATGCGTCGGGCGACGGCATAGATCGTCGTCCGTCCACCCAGCGTTTCGTCCACCAGTGACTTTTCGAACCGCTGGCTCAACTGCCGCCCGGCAAAGACCCACGCCAGTCCCAACGCCACCACGAAGGCTCCGGCCAACGCCGCCCGCGGCTTCCAGTCCCGCATCGAGCGGGCCAGCAACACGGAGATCAACACGACCTGCACCAGCGCCACCGCAATCCCACCGCGGCTTCCCGCCACGAAAACACCCAGCAGCATCAACCCCACACACAACAGCAACAGCGGATGCGCACTTCCGCCCTTGCGCACCGTCCGCGAGAGATCGCCCAGGGTCTCCATCCGCAACCCCAGCCACAGCGCGACCGTCAGCGGCCAGATGAGGTTCAGGTACTGCGCCGCATTCCCACGGTAAGGAAACGATCCGAACATCGTCGGATTCGCCGCACCTCGGATCGGCAGCATCCAGAGCAACTCCCGGTCCCCATCGAACCGGTGCAGGATACCTACCATGGCCATCAGCGCCGCATTCACGGACAGCGTCCATCCGAGCCATCGCAACCGGTCCGGGATCCGCCCCACATCCTCCGCGGCTCGTCCATCCTCGTCCCGATGACGCTCGCTGCGTGATTTGATCCGGAGCCAGTCGCGCATCGCCCAAAAAAGGGCCGCGAACGCCAGATAGCGGAAGAAGGCCTTCCGCGTGGCCGCCAGGTCATACGTCGTGGGCAACCACGAAATCGAATCGCGATAGAGGAACTCCAGCCCCTGCGTACCCCAGTTCACCTCCGCACGGGCGTTCCACAGGCTCACTGCGACCTGGATCAGCACCAGGCTGGTCAATACGCCCAATCCCCAGACCGGCCACCGGGCAACAGAGCCGTCCCGTCGCCAGACCACGGGCTGAAACCCTGTCCATCGGCACACGACCCACTTCGCGACCCACAACAAACCCAGCGCCCAACCGGTACTGATCAGGACCCACGAACTCCAGAACAGCGTGCCCCCGGCACCCCACGGGGCGAATACCACCAGAAACAACAGCAAGGCCCCGGACACGTTGTCCAGTTGCCGATGCCAGCGGCGACCCTGCGAGTTCAGTCCACGTCCTGCCATGAGAGGCCCCGATCGTGAACCTCTTCAATGCGGTTGTCAGGCCTTGCGTACGTAACAGGCCTTCAGCGCAATCGCGCTGCCCTCGATCTTGCGGGAAATCCTCCTACCCACCTTACCCACGGATCTCGGACTTCAACTGGTGGAACTTCACGAGATTCAGGATCAGCAGGACCAACCCCGCTGGACCGGCGAGGTAGTTCAGGAAGGGCACGAACGAGCACGCCCCACAGATCGCATACCACAACCCGATCTGCTTGCCGCAGTCGCCGAGGTCCTGTCGACCCACGGACGCGAAATAGGATTGGAAGGACTCGGGCACGCGCTGGAACACGAAGAAGTTCCAGACAACGGGCCAGCAGGGAATCATGAGGAGCCACACCTGTCCGGGTTCCATCTTGCGATGCTCGGCAGGAATGCGCGAGAGACTCGAGGACACCAACCAACACACCACCGCATTGATCGCCAGACCAATGACCAGGGCAACGACAGCGATGGCCGCGATGACCCCTGCCGCAAGCATTCCTTGTTCGTTCTCGTTCATGGCCCGTAATGGCTCACCAGTGCCGCGCCGCAGTCAATCCGGATTCTGCCCCCTCCTGAAAGGTAGCCGCATCTTGCCACTGCCCCCGTATGGAACGGGGTGGCGACGTCCTCGTCGCCGTTCCAAAGCCATTCCCAATGGGATGCAATGGGGTCGCATCCTTACATTTTACATTTCGGTGGCCTTGGCACCGGCCTCGGCCTGAGGCGATGCCAATTGTACATTTTATGGACACGACCCCATTGCCTTCCGTCTCCAAGCCGTCTCGGCTTCACCACAACGGCATCGGGCGTAGCCGGTAGAACAGGCTTTCGGCATCATCCGGCGGGCTGGTCCTGAACTCCAACACACCACCCGTGCCACGGCGCCGCTCCACAGGCGTCCAACCTGACTCAACCGCCGGGAGGTTCACCGAACGTTCCAGCAGGTAGTCCATCTCTGACCTCGAAGCCACCCGAAGCCGGACGCCTCCCGCACCCAACTCCATCCATTCAATCCTCGGATGGGACGTCGTGTCTCCCGGTGCCGTACCCGCATCGAACTCGGCCCGGTTGGAATACCCGTCCCCATCGCCATCCAGGAACGAATCCGCTGGATTCAGTGGGTCCAGACCCAT
>JAIXZE010000143.1 GCA_027489875.1 Verrucomicrobiales bacterium | reverse complement strand
GAATCCCTTCCAAAACGGGGGCAGTGTCAAGATGCGCCCTGTTTGAAGGCCGGGTGCCCCCACCCGGCGGGGATGGCGGATCCGCCGCGTGGGGGCACGCGGCCTCCAAGGAGAGTTTTCAGTTCCCAGAGGCCAGTTGCCAGTTTCCGGGATTCGCGTTGACAGTCGGAACGCCGGGAACAGGGTGGCGGGCAGCATCCACTGTTTTCCTTTCCGCTGCGCCGGTTGCGTGGTTTGGGGGCCTGTTCCGTCCTCCAGGAATGCGGTGGAACGGAGATCCCATCGAGACTCGGGAATGAGGCGATTGTTGGCCATCCTGCTGCTGAACCTGGCGCTGCCTGCCGCGGCCGCTGATCGCTTTCACGAGTGGTGGTCGTTGAAGCCGCTGGTGCGACCGGAGGTTCCGCGCGGGGCGGCGCATCCCCTGGATGCGTTCCTGCAGGCGAAGCTTTCGGAGAAAGGGTTGAGCCCATCTGCACCCGCGGATGGACGCACGTTGATCCGGCGGGTGCACTTCGATCTCCATGGATTGCCTCCCACGCCGGAGGTGGTCGAGGCGTTCGTGAACAGCACGGATCCGCTGGCCTACGAGAAGCTGGTGGACGGGTTGCTGGCCTCGCCGCGACATGGCGAGCGGTGGGCACGGCATTGGCTGGACGCCATCCATTTCGCGGATACCCACGGATTCGAACACGACGACCTCCGTCCGAATGCGTGGCGCTACCGGGACTACGTGATCGCGAGCTTCAATCGCGACACGCCGTGGGACCGGTTCATTCGCGAACAACTCGCGGCGGATGTCTTGTTCCCGGAGGAACCGTACCTGACAGCAGCGCTCGGATATCTGGGAGCGGGAAACTACGACAGCAGCGCTGCGGCCACGGCACCGACCCAGTTCGAGTATCTCGATCGGGACGACCTCGTGACGCAGACGATGGCCTCGTTTGCCAGCACCACCGCCAACTGCGCGCGGTGTCACGCCCACAAGTTCGATCCGGTGCCGCAGGAGGATTACTTCGCGTTGCAGGCGGTCTTTGCCGGAATCGGGAAGGGGGACATCACCTATGACGAGGATCCTGCGGTGCAACGGGAACGTCGGCGGTTGGAACAATTACGCCTGGCGGTCGAACGGATGGACCCGGGCGTCCTGCTGGCCTCGGTGCATGAAGGGGTGATTGCGGCGGCGGAGAAAGCGCATGGATCGGCGGTGACGTGGGTACCCGTCGTTCCCGAGAGCTTTGTGTCGAATGAGGGCGCTGTGTTGGAACAGCTGCCCGACGGGACCTTGCTGGCCAGCGGACCGGTCGCGGACAAGGACACCTACACGCTCACGGCCGAGGCGGGGTTGAAGACAATCACGGGGTTCCGGATCGATCTGCTGACGCATGATTCGCTGCCGCGGAAGGGACCGGGGCGCGCGCCGAATGGAAATGTCCACCTCTCCGAGTTCGAAGTGCGCGTCTTCCGGCAGGGCGTGGGGACGGCCGAGAAGGTCGCGTTTCGGCGGGCGAGTGCGGATTACGACCAACCGGGCGGGTACGACATCGCGAAGTCCATCGACGGGGACCCGAAGACATCGTGGGCCATCGATCCGCGGGAGGGTCTGCCCCATGCGGCGGTGTTTGAATTGGCGACACCCCTCACGCTGCCGGCAGGCACGCGGCTTACGGTCTCCCTGCGGCAATTGCAGGGCGGGGGACATCTCCTCGGGCGATTCCGGATTTCGGCGGCGTCCTCGTCCGGACCGTTTCCCCCGGTTCTCCCGGAGGATCTGGAACGGTTGCTCACGAAGCCTTCGGCGGAGCGGACGCCGGAGGAGGGGGTACGCATTGCTGCCCATTTCCTGCGGCAGTCGACCGCCGAAGCCCTCACGAAACTGCCCTCGCCGTCGGTGGTGTGGGCCGCCGGGAAGGCCGCAGTCAATGAACGCGGCGTGGTGGCGTTGTCGGAACCCCGCACGATCCGGCTGCTCCAACGGGGTGAACTCAGCCGGCCCGGTGCGGAAGTGGTGCCGGGTGCGCTTTCGGCATTGGGCGGATTGAAGGCCCGGTTTGATCTGGCGGATCCAAAGGATGAATCCGCGCGGCGGGTGGCCTTGGCGGACTGGTTGGCGGATCCGGCAAATCCGCTGACGTGGCGGAGTGTCGTGAACCGCGTCTGGCATCACCATTTTGGAACGGGGATCTCGGATACGCCGAGTGACTTCGGCCGCATGGGTGGCGTTCCCTCGCATCCGGAGTTGCTGGACTGGCTGGCGGTGTGGTTCCGGGACGATGCGCGGGGTTCGCTCAAGGCGTTGCACCGGCTGCTGGTCACCAGTGCCGCCTATCGACAGGGCTCGGCCAACGACCCGGCAGCCTCCGCCCTGGATCCGGACAACCGGCTGCTGTGGCGCATGAACCGACCCCGAATGGATGCGGACACCTACCGGGACAGCGTGCTCGCCGTCAGCGGACGCCTGGATCTCACCATGGGCGGGCCGTCGGTGGCGTTGTTCACGTCGAAGCCGGGGCCCCAGACGACGCCGGTGCTGAACTACGACGAGGTCGACCGCAATGCCCCCGGCGCGTCGCGTCGCAGCATCTATCGACTGGTGTGGCGGGCGATTGCGGATCCGTTCCTGGATGCGTTGGATTTTCCGGACCTGGGCTTGTTGGCACCGGTGCGGAGCACCTCGGTTTCACCGCTCCAGGCGCTCGCGCTCTTCAACAACGGGTTCGTGCTTCATTCGAGCGAACAGTTCGCCGTGCGTCTGGAAAAATCGGGCGGAACGCGTGAACAACAGATCCGGGCGGCCTTCGCGACGGCCTACCAACGCGCCCCCAGCGCCTCGGAGTTGGCGCGCTTCAATGCCCTCGCTGACGAACACGGTCTGGCGGCGGTCTGCCGTGTGCTCTTCAACAGCAACGAATTCCTCTTCATCGATTGAACGCCCCATGAACCCCTCCCTTTCATCCCGGCGACGGTTTCTGTGGCAGACGGGCGGCGGCATGGCGGGCGTTGCGCTGTCGCATTTGTTGGCGCGCGACGTTCCGGACTTGGGGCATTCGCAGCGGACAGAGCCTACCGGCGGACCGCACCATCGACCGAAGGCGAAGCGGATCATCCAGCTGTTCATGAACGGCGGGGTCAGCCAGATGGACACGTTTGACTACAAGCCGGAGCTCGCCCGGTTGCACGGGCAGAAGATCGGCCCGAAGGAAAAGCCGGAGGGACAGACGGGGGAATGCGGCGCGGTGATGAAGAGCCCGTTCGAGTTCCGGCAGCATGGGGAAAGCGGACGCTGGGTGAGCAGCCTGTTCCCGCATCAGGCAAAGTGGGTGGACGAAATGGCCTTCCTCATGGCCATGGCGACCAAGACCAGCGTTCACGGACCGGGAAGCTACATGATGAACACCGGGTTCCTGATTCCCGGGTTTCCCTGCATGGGATCGTGGATTTCGTACGGGTTGGGCAGCATGACGGACAACCTCCCGACCTTCGTGGTGCTCCCGGACGTGCGGGGCCTGCCTTACAACCAGAAGGGGAACTTCAGCGCGGCATTCCTGCCTTCACGCCATCAAGGCACGATCATTCATGCGGGTTCGCCCCATCCCATTCCTGATCTGTTTCCGGATGGGAAGCATGGCTTCGCGGGAAAAACGGCGGATGCAGCTTCGCTGGCGCTCCTGCAGGAGATGAATCGGGAACACGCGGGGCTCCATCCGGAGGACACCCGGCTGGATGCACGCATTGCCAGTTATGAATTGGCCGCCCGGATGCAGTTGAGCGCGCCGGAGGCCTTCGATCTGGCGGGGGAATCGGCCGTGACCCGCGCCGCCTATGGACTGGACCAGCCGATCACGGAGGACTTTGGGCGTCGTTGCCTGCTGGCCCGGCGCTTGATCGAACGGGGCACCCGGGTGGTGCAGGTCTGGAGCGGACCGCAGGGCGCAGTGAACAACTGGGACAACCATTCGAGTATCGTGAAGGAATTGCCGCCGATCGCGACCAGCGTGGACCTGCCGATCGCCGGCCTTCTGGGAGATCTCAAGGCGCGAGGACTGTTGGAGGATACGTTGGTGGTGTTCACCACGGAGTTTGGTCGGACCCCGTTCGAGCAGGGGTCGCTGGGGCGGGACCACAACGGCAACTCGTTTGTGACCTGGATGGCGGGTGCGGGGATCCAGAAGGGGGCGGCTTACGGCCGGAGCGACGACCTGGGATTCAAGGCGGTGGAGGGCATCACCTATTGTTATGATCTGCACGCGACGATCCTGCACCTGATGGGCATCGACCATACGCGGCTGACGTTCCGGACGTCGGGGGTGGACCGGCGGTTGACGGATGTGCACGGACGGGTGGTTTCCGAGGTGCTGGGCTAGTGCACTGAAACTGGCAACGGGCAACTGGAGACTCCTTCCACAGCCTCCTGACGTTGGCTACGAAGGTAGTCGACGAGGTCACGAGGCGGATCCTTGGGGTCCTTGTTGTTCCGGAATAAAGCATTGACGGCTTTTCCGAATTCCTGCATTGGATGGTGAGTTGGTTGGAGCACCGAATTTTGCCTATGAACTCTGTTAAGAAGATCTCTGTAACGCTGGCAGCCCTCTCTGCGGTTGCAGTGATGTCTGTGAGCGCCGCGACGGTGGCCGAGGTTGAAGCAATGGGCCAGAAGGTCGCCTCCGCGAAGGCGGTCGAGGCTCCGGCCGTTGTCACCAAGCTCGTCAATGACGCCTCGAAGGAAGACAAGCAGTCCGTGGCGATCGCCACGCTGGGTGCCGGTCTCCGCGCTCATCCTGCCGCCTTGGTTTCGCTGTTGACCTCCGCGATCAAGGCCGCCCCCGGGGCGACTGAAGCGCTGGTTGATGTTGCGCTGGATGCGGTTCCGGATTCTGCGCTGACGATCGTCCGCGTTGTTTCCGAAGTGAACCCCGTCAAGTCGGACGTCGCTCTGGCTGCTGCTGTGAAGCGTACGCCGGCGAAGAAGTCCTCCCTCGAGCGCGAAGTCGCTGCTGTCCGTGCCCGCCGCATCGTGGCGACACCGACGGTTGCTGGCGCTGCGCTGGGTGGCGGCACGGTGACCCAGAATCCCCGCCCGAATCCGAATCCTCCGACGCAGGTGACCTCCTACGGTGGATTTGATCCCTCCCGTCCGTGATTTCGGTTGAGAGTTGAGGCAACGGAAGTTTCCAACCTGAAGCAACAAGGCCTGCCCTGAATGGGGTAGGCCTGTTTTGTTTTCCGGGTGGGGTTTCACCGTCATGGCGCGGCAATCAGCAAGGATCCATCGGGCGTGGTGGCAGAGGCCGTTGCGATGGTTGATGGCGTTGTGTCTGGTACCGGTGGCGGTTGGGGTGAGCTGGACCGTGTGGGATCTGATCCGGCGTGCCGGCAGTTCGGTGGATTTCTGGGTCCCGATTGTTGCCGGGGCTGCGGTGTGGGTGGTGATCTTCTCGAGTCTGCCCCGGCCGATGTGGCTGTACGTGGTGGGGCATGAAATGACCCATGCGTTGTGGGCCCTTCTGTTTGGAGGGCGGGTGAAGGCATTCAAGGCGACGAGCAAGGGGGGGCATGTGGTGCTGACGAAGACGAATTCGTTGATCACCCTGGCTCCCTATTTCTTTCCACTCTATGCAGCGCTGTGGGTGGCAGGCTTCCTCGGGGCAGCCTGGCTGCTGGGATGGCGACGGCACCTCTTCTGGTTCCATTTCGGGCTGGGGTTGACGTACGCGTTTCACCTGACCTTGACCGCGGCCGTGTTGCGGGTGCGTCAGCCGGATCTTGAAGGCGAAGGGTGGATCTTTTCCGGAGTGGTGATCTGGTTGCTGCACGGGGTCCTCCTGTTGATGGCCATGCCATTTCTGGTGCCTGGGTTGGCCCCGGTGTCCGTCCTGTCACTGACCGGTGATCGGATGCTGATGATCCTGCGGTGGCTGGTGGACCTGGTGGGGATGATTTTTCCAAATCCGGGTTGAATGATCCGGGTGATTCCGTGGAACATGTGGGGACCGAATCGTAGGCATGAATCTAGGAGACATCCTTACGCCGGGTCAGATCATCCCCGATCTGACTGCGGCAGACCGCTGGCAAGCCATTGATGAAATGGTGGGGCGGCTGGTGCATGCCGGCAAGGTTCGGGCTGAGGATCGGGAAGTGGTCACCGCAGCGGTGAAGAAGCGGGAGGCCTCCATGAGCACCGGGATCGGCTTTGGCATCGGCATTCCCCACGCTTCGACGGATCTGGTGGGGGAGCTGACGGCCGTTTTTGCGCGTTCCCGGAAGGGGGTTCAGTTTGACGCCCTCGACAGCCAGCCGGTGCATCTCGTCACCCTCCTGCTGGTGCCGCAGGGGCAGTTCCAGAAGCACCTTCACACGCTCGCGGGCATCGCGAAGGTGCAGCGCCGCGATGAATTCCTGAGGGCGCTGGATGCGGCTCCGGATGCAGAGTCCATCCTGAAGGTCGTCCGCGAGCACTCGGCGCTTCGCTGACGGTTTTCGTTTTCGACGGTTTCAGAGTTCAACTGCCTGCCTTCGACGGCGGGCTTCCTTATCGACCATGCTCCATCTTGTCCTTGAGACCCGGCTTCAATCCGCGCTGCGGGAGGTGCTTCCGGAAGCGGACGTTTCCATGGCCCAGGTGCGTCCCACTTCGGATCCGAAGCTGGGCGACTACCAGGCAAACGCCGTGATGAGTCTGGCCAAGGAGAAGCGGATGAATCCGCGCCAGTTGGCCACCGAGGTGGTGGCGCGCCTCGATGTCTCGGATCTGTGCGACGCGGTGGAAGTGGCCGGACCGGGCTTCCTGAACTTCCGGCTGAAACCCTCCGCGATGGCCGGGGTTCTCGAAGGCGCGCTCCGTGGGGAGCACGGGATGGTTCCGCCGGCTTCGGCGCCCCGGACCGTCGTCGTGGATTTCAGCTCCCCCAACGTGGCGAAGCCGATGCACGTCGGGCACATCCGGTCGACGGTGCTGGGGGATGCCTTGTCGCGGACCTTGCGGTTGCTCGGGCATCGGGTGGTGACGGACAACCATATCGGAGATTGGGGCACGCAGTTCGGCATGCTGCTGGTGGGTTGGAAGACCCTTCTGGACCCGGCGGCGCTGGAGGCGGATGCGATCGCGGAGTTGGAGCGGTTGTACAAGGCGGTCAACGGAGCCTGCACCGCGGATCCTGGCGTTCGGGATCAAGCGCGCGCCGAGTTGGTGAAGCTGCAATCGGGGGACACCGAGAACCTGGGCATCTGGAAGGAGATGATCCGGTTGTCGCAGGTCCAGTTCGACACGATCTACGGCCGGTTGGGGGTGGAGTTCGACCACACGCTGGGCGAGAGCTTCTACAACCCGTGGTTGTCGACGGTGGTTCAGGATCTCGAGGCGCGGGGAGTGGCCCGTACGACCGACGGTGCCAAGGCGGTTTTTTCGGATGGCAGCGTTCCGGCTAAGGAGGATCCCTTCAAGATCCAGCGGGATGGCGAATGGTTGGATGCGCCGCTTCTGGTGCTGAAGTCCGATGGCGGGTTCAACTACGCCACCACGGATCTGGCCACGCTGGAGTATCGACTGCGGACGTGGTCGCCGTCCGACATCCTGTACGTCACCGATGGGCGGCAGCAGGGGCACTTCAAGCAGGTGTTCGCCGCCTTCCGCATGTGGCGTCCGGACGATGCCGCCAAGGTGCGGCTCCAGCACATCTGGTTTGGCTCGATCCTTGGTGAGGACGGAAAGCCCTTCAAGACGCGGTCAGGTGACACGGTGAAACTCGCCGAGTTGCTGGATGAAGCCGAGGAGCGGGCGTTGGCGGTGGTGAAAGAGAAGCGTCCGGAATTGCCGGCCGCGGAGCAGGCCGAGATCGCCCGCGTGGTCGGGTTGGGTGCGATCAAGTATCAGGATCTGCTGCCCAACCGGCAGAGCGACTACGTGTTCTCGTGGGACAAGATGCTGGCGTTGCAGGGCAACACGGCACCTTACCTTCAATATCAGTACACCCGTGCGGCGAAGTTGGTCCGGGACGGTGGATTCAATCCGGCATCGGTGAAGTCGGTGCAGATCGAAGCTCCCGAGGAACGGGCGCTCGCGCGGCAATTGTTGAACTTCGGCTTGGCCCTGACTGCGGTCGCGGACGAATGCCGGCCCAACTACCTGTGTAACTATCTGTACGAGTTGGCGGGCTTGTCGTCCCGGTTTTACGAGGCGTGCCCGGTGCTGAAGTCCGAGGAACCGGTGCGTGGCTCACGGTTGGCGCTGTGCCACCTCACGGCCATGGTGCTCCGGCAGGGACTCGACTGTCTCGGGATCGGTGTCAGCGACCGGATGTAGTCCGGATCAGCGGTTCCGCAGCCATCGGAACAGCTCGACGATGCGGGGCGGTTGGCCGGTCCGGAGGATCGCCAACCGGAAGATCCGTCCGCAGGCCCAGAGGATGAAGACATCAAAGGCCACGAGCAGGACCGTGGTCCCGATGACGTCCAGGAGCGGCGGGGACGCCGTGATGCGGTTCATCATGATGAAGGGCGTGTAGATCGGGATCCACGAGAAGAACGTGGCGATCGGGCCGTTGGGGTCCTTCGGAATGAAGGGCATCAGGAACAGCGGCACCATCAGGAGGAGCATCAACGGACCCATGAGGTTCTGTGCGTCCTTGAGGGTGCTGCACAGGGATCCGATGGTCAGGAAGATCGTGGCGTAGGCGATGTATCCCAGGATGAAGTAGGCGGCGAATCCCGGCAGGAGCCATGTTGTCTGGAACAGGCTGAGGACATCGGTGGGAACGCTGGCGAGGTTGCTGGCGGCTGCACCGGAGGCGGCGGCGCTGGCGAAGATCCGGGCCTGGACGAAGGCCATGCCGGCGATGCTGCCGATCCATGCGGACATCATGACGCCGCCGGTCAGGGCCACCCCCAGAAGTTTTCCAAGCATCAGTTCACCGGGGGTGACGCTGGACAGGAGCACCTCGATGATCCGGTTGGATTTTTCCTCGATCACCGAGTTCAGCAGCATCTGGGACACCACCAGGATCGAAACCCACAACAGATACACGAAGAAGCTCGGCGCCCACTGTCTCAGACGGTCCGCCAGTCCCACCTTTTCTTCGCCTTCCGCCTTGCGGGGGTTGAGGTCGGTGACCGGCGCACGCCGGGACTCGACCCGGGCGATGACTGCAGGGTCCACGCCCAGAGCCTGGTATTCGCGACGTCGGAGTTCATCACTCAGGACCCGTTGGATCGAGTCGCGGAGACCCGTATCGGCGGTGTTGTCGGACCAGTAGCGCAACGGTGCGGAATCGTTGGTGGCGGTGGCGTAGTCCTTCGGGATGATGACGGCGGCAAAGAGCTTCGGGTTGGGCGAGGCCTGGGATGCGGGGAGCGTCTTCTCACCGCGCAACCATGGGCGCAGGCGGTTCTCGATGTCAGGGATGGGGCCATCGGAGGCGACATCCGGAGGCGACGGGACTTCCAACCAGGTGGCGCGAGGCACCGTGAATCCGGGCACATCGGTGTAATTCGATCCGGCCTTTTGCTTCCATCCCGTAAGATCGAAAGAGGTCACGGGACGGTTGCTGGAACCCGGGGTGACATAGGGCGCGAGGGCTGCTGGAGCGGGGGAGCGTCGGGCAAAACTGGTGAGGGCTTCGTCGATCTCGGACGCCCGCCGTCGATCCAGCGAGTCGCGGATCAGCGGTGCGAACTCACCCGCCTGGTCGATCAGGACGTAGTGCCGGGTGGAGACGCCCTTCTTGGCGAGGAGTACCGGGAGCGAACCCGAGACCAGGATGATGACGGGGAAGAGGAAGATCCCGAGCCAGAATCCCTTCGTGCGGGCGTTCTCCATGAACTCCCGCCAACCGACCAGCCACAGGTATCTCATCGGAAACTTGCCTCCCGGGCCGAGGGCCCCACGAGTTTCATGAAGACGTCGTGCAGGCTTGGATCGGCTGCATTGAAGGCGCGCAGCCGGATCGAATGCTCGAAGCAGGTCCGCAGGATCAGCTGCGGATCGGCCTGTTCGAGCAGTTCCACTTCCCAGACGCCCGGACCGCCCGAGTTCAGGCTGGCGACCCCCGGCAGACGGCCGAGCGCAGCGGGGTCGTCATCTGTTTCGATGCGGACGCGGCGGGGCAGGGTGCGCCGCGCTTCGGTGACGGTGCCGTCGAAGAGTCGACGTCCGCCACCAATGATGACCAGACGATCGCACAGCCGCTCGGCGTGCTGCATGACGTGGGTGCTGAAGAGGACGGTGCGGCCGCGGTTGCGGAGGTCCACGACGATCTCCTCCAGGACGCCCTGATTGACGGGGTCGAGGCCAGAGAAGGGTTCGTCGAAGATGATGAGCTCGGGGTCGTGGGCGATGCTGGCGAGGACCTGGACCTTCTGTCCCATGCCCTTCGAGAGGGCTTCGGTCTTCGCGTGGGCGAAATCCTTGAGGCCGTAACGTTCGAGCAGTTCGAAGGCGCGGGTGCGTGCGGCGGCTGCGGAAAGACCCTTGAGCGTGGCGAAGTACGCGATGACCGACCACGCCTTCATCTTCTTGTAGAGGCCTTTTTCCTCGGGGAGGTATCCGATGCGATGCCGGACCTGAAGGGCCGATTCAGCGCCAAGGATGCGGATCGAACCGGAGGTGGGCCGGAGGATGTCGAGGATCATCCGCAGCGAGGTGGTCTTGCCGGCCCCGTTGGGACCGAGGAAGCCATAGATGCATCCGGCGGGAACCGTGAGGGAGAGGTCGTTCACCGCGCAGAAGTCCCCGTAAAACTTGGAGACATTGCGGAGCTCGAGGGCCGGTTGCGCCATGCGGGCGACGCTACTGCAATCCCGCGGTGGGTCAACCAATGGGACGGAGGGTGGGGCGTCAGAAGTGAGATGCCAGATGCCAGATGCATCCGTCGGTTTCAGGCTGGATCCCGATGGGGGATCACGACCGGCGCGGCCTGGGGACCACCAGCGAGCCGATCCAGAGGATTGCGCCGGCGGCAGCAGCGGCCGCAACGAAACCTGACCCGGGGCGGAACACAAACCGCCGTTCGGTGCCCAGGACGTGGGCAGGGTCGGTGGCGTGGGCTTCCTCGGTCCATTGAGAGGGACCGGTGTTCATCCCCCCGAAGAACCAGAGGGCGAGACCGAGGCCGACGCACGCGGCGGCGGAGAACTGGAGCGTACGACGCATGTTGTCCCGCAAGTTACCTTGGGCCGGCTGTTCCGCCAACGGGCGGTCGCGGGCCATCACTCGAGGATGAAGGAGGCGTCCGGGGATTCGAGCCGGAGCCACTCGGGTACCTGCTTGGTGTCGAGCTTCACGAGGACCCGATGGCGTCCTGGGGGGAGTTCAGTGGTGGAGGCACCGGTTGAGCCCACCTTCTTGCCGCCGATCCAGAGTTCGGCTCCGGGGGCGGCGGTGAGGTTGAAGCGGACCGGACCGGCTGTGGCCGT
>JAIXZE010000371.1 GCA_027489875.1 Verrucomicrobiales bacterium | reverse complement strand
TCGACGTTCCCAGATGCTGCGCGGGCGGCAAGGGGGGAAGTGGCCGGAGGCTGGAAGGCGGTGGATCTGCTCCCGATGCGTTGCATCGGATAGCCGCAGTTGAACGCCGCACGCACCGGGGTGGCGACGTCCTCGTCGCCGTCCCGAAGCCATTCCCAGGGCGATGAGGACATCGCCGCCCCGAATCCTTTCCAAAAGGGGGGCAGCGCAGAGAAGCGCCCCTCGTTCAAGGAGACGGCATGGTCTCCTTGATTCTAAACGCTCTCCTTGATAGTTTCACTACCCATGACAACGACCGTCACTGGCCGGAACCAGATCACGGTTCCCTCGGCTATCGTCGCCCGATACGCCCTGCGCCCTGGAACACGCATCGAATGGATCGCGGGTCCTTCGGAGGACGAGTTCCGCTGCCGGGTTGTTCCAGATCCGGCCGTGATGGCTCAGCGCCTCCGAGGCGCTGGCCGTCGGCATCTGAGCCCGGGTCAGGAACACCCCCTGAAGGCACTGCGTCGTGAGCGTGAAGCCGAGTAACAATCCCAATGTCGACTCGTCCCAAAGTCCTCCTGGACACTTCTGCGATCCTCACCCACCTGCTGGACGAACCGGGAGCGGACGCAGTCCAACAACACCTTTCTGCTGGTCCCGACCACGCCCACATCGCCGCTCCGACCCTCGCTGAGCTGGAGCGTCGGTTGGCCGACTTCGTGCGAGATGACGCGGAGCGCGACAACATCCTCGATCAATACTGCCGGACGTTGTGCACACTGGTTGGAGTGGATCGGGCTTCCGTGGAGGCCAGCATCCATTTGCGCCGCAAATCCAGGAACCGTTTACCGTTGGTCGACGCCCTGATTGCCGGGTGTGCCCTGCGGGACGGGATGGTCCTGGTCCATCGCGACGAGCATCTCGCAGGAATCCCTTCGAAGATCCTCGCGCAGGAGCGCCTACCGGAACACAACCCGGGCCCTGAATCTTGAAAACCCGAAACCTCCAGGTGCCCCCCAAGCGCCGGATGAACTTCGCCCCTTCCACCCGAGTGCTTCGGGGCTTCGCGCCACGGGGCGGGTCACGGATCGATCTCGGCACCACCGAGCACGTCCTCGCCACCGTCACGGCCTCGTAACTCGCGCGGTTTGATTCGGGGCTGATACGGTTCCGACATGTCTCGAACTGGCATCCAACGACGCCCGGAACACGCCTTCACCCTGATCGAACTCCTGGTGGTGATCGCGATCATTGCCGTGCTTGCCGGACTGCTGACTCCGGCCCTTGCACGGGCCAAGCGCCTGTCGCTTCGTAGCGCCTGCCTTTCGAACCTGCACCAGATCGGGTTGGGCGCATCGATGTACACCGGAGATTTCCGGGGCCGCATGCCCTGGATTCCGGATGAGCACCTGCAATTGACCCCTCCGGTGGACTCGGGTGGAAAGCGGTACGCCCGCATGGGTGGCTTCATGCCTGTCCTGCACCCTTACCTGCCGGATCTCCGGGTGTGGCAGTCCCCTCCCGTGCGCAAGACCGCCACCAACGCCTGGCAGTCGAATTTCGTGGGTCCCTGGCTCGACGCGCGCGGCGAGGATCCACTGCGAGGCACGGCCAATTACATCAGCGACAAGCTGGGGGAGACCGATACCAAGAAGGCCCGCTACCTTCGCGACCGGACCCCCGAGGATTGCGCCGCCCTGCGCGGCACCAGTGTTTCTGACGAGGAATGGTTGATGACCCCGTTCTTCGAGAAACCCTGGTGGGCCTCCTACCGGGCCGCATGGTCGGTGGGGACCAGCGAACCGCCTTCCGGAGGTTGGTCTGCCCACCACGGAGGAAGAAACCAGCTCTACCTCGATTTCCACGCTTCCTGGGTTCGGCGCGACATTGATCGCTAAGCTTGGTGTCGCCGGTCCGAAGGCTCGGCGACTTCCCCAATGTTCGGGTTGCACCCGATGCTGACCTAGCGCCGCTTCCGTTCCCGTTCTTCTTCCTCTTCTTCCTCCTCGGTTTCCGCGGACAGCACGAATCCCGCGCGGACGGGTGCCGGCATGGCTGAATCCGCGCCGCGTACCGAGCGCCAGATCACCTCGTTGAGTTCCAGGTCATCGGCGGCGTCCTCCCGCGTCAGATCCATCTTCTCTGATTTCTCGTGCCCCCAGGCGCTGGCGAGATTGCGGGCGTTGAGATCGGCCTGGGGAACCACGGCGGTGTACGGCGAAAGGTCCGGCTTGGAACCAAAGCTGGCGAACATCGGCATGGCCGCGGCATCGAACTGGCTCATCGGCTTCATACCGAGGATCAGCTCCATTGTGCGCAGCATGCTGCACGTCGAATAGAGCGTGGAGTCCACCGTGTGCTTCCGCACATAGGGGCTTATGACGTAAGCGATCGTCCGGTGCGCGTCGATGTGATCGGGGCCGTTCTGCGCATCGTCTTCCACGACGAAGATGGCCGTGCTGGCCCAGAACTTCGACCGGCTGACGGCTTCGACCACGCGCCCGAAGGCCAGGTCGTTCTCCGCCATGTAGGCGGTGGGCGTCAGCTTGCCGCGGCTCGTCCCGGAGGTGTGGTCGTTCGGAAGCCGAACGATCTGAAGCCGGGGCATTTCACCCTCGCGCTCGAACCGTGCCAGTTCCGAGATGAAGCGGTCAGCGCGCGACAGGTCGCTGTAGTCCATGTCGAAGCTGCGGAAACCCGGGTCGAAGTGCCCTTTCAAGTTCGCCACCAGGGTCGTGCAGGGATCGTTGGTGGTGGCCCCGTTGTTCACGAATTCGCCGTAGCTCCGGTAGGTTACGCCAGCGGCCTTTGCACGGTCCCACAGATAACCACCGGCGGGTTCGGCGATCCGGAACCGGCCTTCGCTCGGATAGGCATACTTGCGGTCCTGATTGTGCCCGTAGCTCATCGGCCACATCCGCTCCACGAAGTCCGTTGCGTACGCACCCATCGTCCACTCGTGCCCGTCGGCGCTGACCTCGCTCTCGACGTAGAAGTTGTCCAGCAACACGAAGTCGCGGGCCAGCCGGTGATGGTTTGGCGTCACGGATTCGGGGAAGATGCACAGCGTGGGATCCCCCTTGCCCTCCGGCATGTCCCCCAGCACCTGATCATAGGTGCGGTTCTCCTTGATGATATAGATGCAATGGCGGATCGGCGACGG
>JAIXZE010000048.1 GCA_027489875.1 Verrucomicrobiales bacterium | reverse complement strand
TCGCGGATCAACTTCGGATACTGACGGAGCGCATACGCCGGGACATGGCCAAGCACGGTGGCCGCCCGTCGCGCGAACACCGCCGGATTCGCCAGCAACGATTCATAGTATCCCGCCAGCCGTTCCACCTCGGCCAACACCGCGCCTTTCGACGCACCCGCGGAATGAGACCCGACAAAACGGCTCGCGACGAAATCAACCAGGTCTTCCTCCCCCGCCTCGATCAGGGCGGACACGAGCTGGTCGTAGGTCTCCTTCCAGCCGGCGCATTGGAGATGCACACGGTACGGTCCCCGGAGGAGCTCCGGATACCGGCGGAACAGGAGCAGCGCCACCGTCTCGGAGAGCCCATGGACCTGGGCGATTCCCAGGCCACTGAAGTTCCATTCGCGCGACACACCTGCCAGCAGCGCGAGGTTCTCCCGTTGTTCGTCGACACTGCATTTCCCGTCTTCCAGCACGCCGCGCACCTCGGCGTTGAATCCTTTGTCCGGAAGCGAAATGCGGGCCGCCGCGGCCCACAACCCGCGCCAACCCCGTTGTCGCGCGAGGGTCACCAGCTTCCCGGCCGCACCCGTGCCGAAGTACCCGCCATAAACCTGTCGCAGATGACGTGCGACATAGGGGATGACATCCGCCCCGCGGGCTTCGAGAAGCTGGAGGAACGGCTCCCCCAGGTTGCGGTAACCCGCCTTCGGATGCCGCTGCTCCAGTCGGGCGTCCAACGCCGCCGGATCCGGGATCGTCCGGCAATCTTCCAACGCGTCGCGTTGCCAGTCCGCGAGCCGGACCTGCGCGCGATACAGCGCCCAGGCGAAGGCGTCGTCGCCACGGCTCCGGGCCAGGGCCATGACCTGTGTCCACGTCTCGCCCGAACCCTCGCCATCCCAGATCCATTGCCAGTCCAGATGCCGGAGCAGATAGGGCCCGCTGGAGGGGTCGGCCCGGTAGATCTCCAGCGCCGTGGGTTCATCGAGCTCGAAGGCGAAATCGAACCGGCGAAGGACCTCCTGCCGTCCGTCGTCGGTGGTTGCCAGCCGATACCGCTTCAGCAACTCGGCGCACAAGGTGGCCGAACGCTTCCGCCCGTGAAGACCCGCGAACTTCCAGAGGATGAGCTTCCGGAACAGCGCCACATCGCGCTCGGCCTCGACCTCGCGCAGCCACGCATCGAGGGCGGTTCCCATCGCCCCCTTCCATTCCACGGGAACCCAGCGGAATTCCTTCGGATCCTCGATGTAGACGGTGCCGAACCGCGCCAGGATGAACGGGCGGAACAGTACCCGGTTGCGCCGGTACAACTCCGGCCCCCAAAGCCACGTGAACCCCGAGAACAGGGACAGCGCCTCCGCCACGCCTTCGAGCCGATCCCGCAACGCGGCATCGTCCATCGGCGCGCGCAGCAGGGCGCGGAGCTCCGACTCCAGTTGTCGGCGGGCACGTGACATCCCCGGAAGATGGAGAACGACCGGCCTCCGGGGAAAGGGGATTTACTCCCTCTGTAGGCCGCGTGCCCCCACGCGGCGCCCCACCTCAAACCAAAATCCCGAAATCCAAGATCACTCCGGGTGAGGGCACCCGGCCTTCAAACGGAGTCTAAACCTGCTTGCCCTTGAGCGCATCGCTCCAGAAGCACAGCGATATCACGATCCCGGCGCAGACTTCGGACATTCCCCCAAGGGCGTAGCCAGCTCCATGCACGACGTGGGGCCCCAGCAGCGCGACCGCGACATAGCTGAGGAAGGTGGTCGCCGCGAAAATGGGCGCAGCCCATTTCCTGAGGAAGAGCAGACCAATCGATGACCCAACCGAAGCGATCGCCAAGGTGACGAGCGCAACAATGAGCGCTGGAGGGATGGTCCGGGACTCCTCTGCGGTGGTCCACGCCTGCAACAAGGGCGGAGGCCAACTGGACGACACAAGTTCCGGCACCGAGGACAGCAGGGCGAGCACCCAGAAGAGTCCAATGAAGATTCGCAGGGCAGATCGTGAAGTCATAAGTGGGTTCCAAGGACAAGCGCCCGGGCACTGACCCGTCGGCTGGGTCATTCTCTTCTCATCCGCGGCCAAAAGCGAATGCTGACGAAGACATGTCGCGGTGGATCTCTTGAGCATTTCAACGATACGCAAACTCTCCGGCGTATAGGCGCCCATTCGATGCTCACCGTGCCAGGAGGCCAAATCTTGCGCTGTGTATCCAAGACTGTCCTTGGAGGTTGGATTTGCTCCAGCCGCCAGCAATAACTCCACGATCTCTGGGGAACCAACGGTCGCGGCAACCATCAGCGGAGTGCTACCTCCATCGTCGGTGGTACTGGGTTCCGCGCCATCTGCCAGCAATGCCCGGACGCGATCCACCTGACGAGAACGGATCGCAGTTCGAAGAGTCTGATCGGAAGTCTGGGACATGGTGCTGCACACAGGTTGATTCACGTCCAACAGGGGCTGTTCCGTCGTGGACATCGCAGTCACAACACAAAGGGCAATGTCAGCAACGGAGTCCAGTCACCGAGGAGGTCCACCTCGCCACGCAGCGTGTGGACGCGATGGACCTTACGGCTGCCTCCCGATGCCCTCCAGCACGCAGAGGACAGCGAAGCCCGGCGTCGGTGCGCCCCCGCTTCCACTCGCGTTGAGGTTCACGTTGAGCGCATCGCGCCACTTTTTGTCTTCGCCGAGCCATTGCAGGCCACGCGCGAAAATGCCCGTCCACGTGCCAGTGAAGCCGTGCGCCAACGTCTCGTCCGCCGCTTGATTCAAACCGCGCGAGATCGCGCTGCGCAATGTGGGGCCGAAAGCATGACCAGCGGGGAGCGCGCGGTGAAGCTCCAGCAACTCGCGCAACAGGATGTCGTGATAGACTGCGCAAGCGTTGTGCGCGTCGAACCACCGGCCGCCGGCCATCTGGCCGGGCAGCACGCCGATGTCCGCCTTCGCCACCGCCGCGTCGAGATACTTCGCCTCACCGGTCGCCATCGCGAGGCGCGCAAGCAGGCCGACGCTGAAGGCATTATAATTCCAGTTCGGCACGAGCGGTCGTGTGATGGCCCAGTCGCCCGCTCGGCGGGCGGCTTCGAGGTAGCGCGCATCCTTCGTCAACGTCCACGCGCTGATCAGCGCGCTTCCGCACAGGCCGTTGTCGAACTGCAAACCGCCGTCCGTGCGGTCGTCTGGAATCCAATCGTTCACCACCATGTCGGGATGCTCCTTGATGATGCGCGCGACCATGTGGCCCACCTTCTCGCGCGGGTTCAGTCCGGGGCCGATGGGGAAAGGAAACACGCCGCTGGAATGTTGTCGCTTGAGGAGCCAGTCCCCGCCGACACGCACCTGCTTTGTAAGTTCGGCGCGCTGCTCGGGATAAAGCAGTGCCGTGCGTGCGAGGCCATCCAACGGCCACGCGGCTTCGCGCAGGCCCGCCTGCATCGTTCGCGGGTCCCCGGTGGGATTCTTCACCCACGGCAGGCGGCCCACACCGCGTCGGACTTCCTTGAGCCACCAGTCACGTGCTTTCGCCGTATCGAACGGTGTCGTCACAACGGGCGGGTAATGGCGGGTGGCCGTCTCCGGATTTCCTGCCCACGGCCCGAGCACCGCGATGGCCTTGGCGACGGCGGCGCGGACCGCGACGGCATCGTTTGCTTCCAGCGCGCGGCGGCCGTCCTGCAAGGCAGGCTGCGCCAAATCCAGGATCTCGCGTGGCGGACGTTGCCCGGGCTCGGCGGCGAACGAGACATGGAAACTGCCGCACACAAGCGAGAGCAGTAACAGGATTGCTTTGGCGGGAATCATCGTGTCTTGAGCCGCCCGGATGATTCTCCACGGCGAACGGACAGCTCAGCGGCGCCAGACTCACGATGCGAGCTTCGAACTCTGTTGGGGCCTCGCGCTCGCTTCCGTGAAGGGTTCATTTGGACTTGGTTGAAAGGTGGTGCTTGCGGAGGGCGGACTGATACACCGCCAAGCTCGCGGAGGCGTCCTTGTAGGGATAAAGGCCCGCCAGAAGCGAATCGTCCACCGGGCCAAAGTCGGTCAGCACACCGACGCCACCGAGGAACAGTGTACGCGAGGGAGACCGAACGACGCCTTGGATCGACGCTATAAGACTCGGTTCTGCCTGACGCTCTCCCATAGTTCTCCTCTTTCTTCTGCAGTGAGTTGAAGCGGATTACATTCCAAGTCGTAAAATTTCGTTGCGAAGTCCGTACTGCACATGCCTGAACAGAAAAAGCGGACGTCTTCACCTGTCCCAGGGTGTGGAGCCCACCTATCTTTGGCGAAGTAGGCGACCTTCCGATGGTTACAATGCATGCATGAAGGGGCGAGTGTACGGAGGCAGGCATGGCGCAACTCGGCTTCCAGCTTCAGCTTCCATCTTTCGGCGAATCCCGAGGCGACCCGTTTGAGCAGCGTCTTGGAATACTCTGACTTTCGATCGTCAAGATCCCGCAATTCCTGTCGGATCGTGGCCTGATCTCGCAAATGCTCGCAGAGCCTGATCTGTCCGCAATGGTGACACCATGCAGGATCGGGCAGAAACGAGAGAAAGGTCCCATCCCCGAAGACGTAGTAATGGCCTCGATGACCAAAGAAGTTCTCTCTTCGGCCATCCCGCCATTCGAGTGTGTAGGCTCCAGGCATCTTCAGGTTGAACGTGAAGGTCAGCGACGGGAGCCAGCCACCAACGAGCTCCGCATCGCCACTCGGCGTGGCGTCTGGCGCCCGTTGACTCGACCGTCTGGTTCGACTCCCCCCGGAAGGACCCGAAGAGGCCCCCGATGCTCAAGACTGCCAATGAGACCTGACATAAGTCTGTTTTGGACAGGATGGCAGGATGGACAGGATGATTTAGGTATCGTCCTGTTCATCCTGTAATCCTGTCCGACTTTGGTCCGTAAGTGAGGGTCGATTCCATCCTTCGTCCGAACGTTCAGCTCCCCGATTCCGGCGGCGCGTCAACGGAGCCTGCATTCGGTGCAGCGAGCGCTCCAACGAGCACCACCCCGACGGTTGCAGCGCCTGCGACGCAGAGACATCGCCAAAGGTGAATTTCCCCCAGCCGATGGGGGCATTCCTCCAGAACGCAATGTCCCATGTCGTGCTCAAAACCAAACGGGGTCAGGAGCGCCAGCAATGGAGAGAGTGCGCAGACGATCCCGACCAGTCGAAGCGGTGTCCTTTGGAGCGGAAAGAGTCCGAGCGTCATGGATGACAGACCAGCCAGCACCAAGGGCACGAAGGGCGAAAGGAGGTAGCGCTGATACGTAGCGGCATCCATGACCTCCTGAAAATGGGACTGCCATTGATTCAAACCCGTCGAGAGCCTCCAAATCCACTGCATGGCCGACAGGGAGGCACCGAACAGCAGAAGCCTGCCGGTGAAGACCAGCACTCGTGGACGACTCTTCATGGCGAACGTTGCAGGTCACCGACCGGAGCCACCCGACGATGGCGTTGGTGTGGAATCAGGGCTCAACGGCTGATGTCCTTCCGTTCGACCGCGTGGTTGGCCTTTACTCACAGCCCGCGATCGCAGGAGTGCGCCCACCATGTCGAGTCCTGAGCTGTGGTCGTAGGCAGGCGACCCATCCTTAGCCCCTCTTGAGGCCTGTGAAATCCATCCTCTCAAAGAGTCGATGACCGCAAATCCGGAAAAGGCGACCAGGCAGATGATGTCAATCACTATGAACCCTGCGCCCGCGTCTTCCGGGGCAGCCGAGACTCGCACGCCCTCGACCGAGATCCAGGCGACCAACGCAAGCGCGAGCCAATAGGCTGCGTGCAAAAGCACTCGCGAAGGGAGCCGCCATGCCAAACCCCGAGAGTCGATGGCATACCAGAAAACCAGGACTATTGCAGGGAGTGCAGCCTTCAGCCCAACCCATGCAATGTACTCGATCCAACCAACGAACCCGGCAGGACCCAGAAGAAGAAAGCCGCACCATGATCCTATCCAGACAGCGCAAGCCACACCGACCACCTTGAGGTGCGAGATGGACGCGAAGTTCAGCATGGCGAGTGGGGGCAAGGGTCAGCTCAGGGACGCTGCCGCCGAGTCGCTTCGCATCCGGGGATGGCGCGGACCTTGAACCGTTTCTGACAGAGACCCTAAAGAAGGCCACCGCACCGGCAACGCCCAAGTTGGCCATCCGGGCCGTAGGGCGCACCTTGCTACAGCCCCATAAGGAACGAGGTGGCGACGTCCTCGTCGCCGTTCCAAAGCCATACCCAAGGCGATGAGGTGAACCGCCGGCCATGATGTGCCTTCATGCATGGGTATTCCGAAGGAGTTTGAACCGTCTGCGTGAGACAACAGCGCACCCGAGAGCGAGCAGGAGACCAGCGAACCCTGTAACAACCAGCAACCACCCGAAGACGCAAGCAGCCTCCGACCATCCGAGAACCCGGAACTGCATCAAACCAAGCCAGGTGGTCGGCGCGTCGAAAGCCTTCGGTGGATGCTCGTCAACATTACCGTCCCGATCCGACGTTGCGATCACCTTGTCCTTGGCGTTCAGAACGATCGCGCGCAAATGCAGCCCGTCTGCGTCTGGATGAACCTTGTAAAGCTGACGTCGGTGAAATGTGGCATCCGTGTTTACCATGAGGACGCGCAACGACTCGCGGGGATAAGCGCACTTGGCAATACACCAGACACGGCAAACGTAGGATCTGCTCGCGAACAGTGTAGACAGCCCAACAATGACCAGAAACCCGCAGAGGATGAGGGCCGTGCGGGTAACAAGATTCGAGGGGGTGGTCATTCGATCACAGCATTCGACAGGATGGCCGGATGGACAGCATGCTTCCGTCTGAAGGCGGCCGTTGGCTGGACCACGAATCTCAGGATATCCGCGAATGGGCGGTGACTGGGCGGGGGGTTCCATCCCGGCGCAACTCTCACCTCGCAGGTGCCCGGCGATCCGAATCCGAGTCCCCGCCGCTTCGTGTGATTCGTGGCTTCCACTCCCTTCTTCCGGCTCAGTGACCAATGGCTCCCGGAGCATCCTGTGAATCCTGTTCAACCTGTCTGGATGGGTCCGTCTCCATGCCTTCACGGATCTGTGGCTTTTCGGTCGTCGAGTGGACAGTTCCCGTCCCGCCGCAGTGTGCGTCGGTAGCGCCAGAACCATCCTGCGAGTACGGCAACGAGCGGCAACTCGAGCAATACAAGTCCGGCTGTCGTCCCGACCCCATTGATGAAACCAGTCGAGTTCCAAGGGATGCAGCCACAAGTGATACCAGAACGGTGGGAAACCAAAACGGCTACCTCCCGGTCCGTGGACGCCGTGGTTCGACTTCATGTCAGGCCGTTCGTGTCTGCTGCCTTCGGATGAACGCCCGCGTTGGTCATTTCTGCCTCTCATGCCTGGCGGCCCTCAGGCTCCAGACAAAGAAGAATGTCGCGATGAGGAATAACACCGACGGTAGCACCCACCACGGCAGCCCGAACACGTCCAGAACATAGGTGTCATGGAATGGAAATTCACTCTGCTGACGCGCCGCAAGGAGAGCTGGAACCGCCATCAACGCATCCGCGACGGCAACCATGGCCACCCCGACAGCGGTCAGTTTGAGTCTTCGGGATTTCATCGGATGACAAGTCTCTGCGTCTTCTCGGTCGTCGAAGGCACGAGGCGGTCAT
>JAIXZE010000161.1 GCA_027489875.1 Verrucomicrobiales bacterium | reverse complement strand
TTCAACTGGGGAAAAACGAGGAAGGAGGCGGACATCCGCGTGGGGGTGGCGACGGCACCTTGGCGCGTGGTCCTGCGGCACATGCCGGCAACGCATCAGACGGTTCACCCGACGGAGCCTCGGGATCCGCGATGGGGATTCCAGGTGCACGGCACCGCGGACACGATGGATGGCGCCCAGGTGACGCTGGTGATGGGGCAGCTTGACCCGGACTGGCGGATGCAGGTGGTCGCGGCGGACCTGACGGGCAAGGTGTGGCCGGCGCGCATGGTGACGGGTTCCGGTACGCCGGGCGGTGATGATCAGATCCAGACCTGCGTGTTCACGGGGATCCAGCTGGCGTCGGTGAAGGAGTTCCGGGTGGAGGTACGTCGGGTGCACTGGGTGGAGTTCCGCGGGGTGCGGTTGCAGGCGTCGGGGAAGCTTCCGGAGGCGCAGATGCTGCGGTTCGCGGAGGGTCAGGTGATCACTTTCGATGAGTTGATCGACCTCGATAGCGGGCGCGCCACGGACTACCCGCCGGCGGATCCAGGCGAAAACCCGCTCGCGGGAGTTGGCGAAACCGTCTTGCGGGCCCGTGAGATGGGCTTCGACGCCGCAGCCGGTCTGGACGGCCTCCAGATCTTGCAGACCCAATTTGCGCTCCTGGACGACGCCGACTGGGGTCGCCTTGATCCGTACGAAGTGATCGATCGGTTGCATCGGGGGCGGTTTGCGCCCCGGATCCTGAAGCCAGCTCGGGCGGACGGGACCGGACGCGTCTACGCGTTCGAGACGCGGGATGGCGGCATGGGGATGCTCCGTTTGAAGACGCTTTCGGATACCGCACCCCGGGTGACGATTGAACTGCGGAGGATCGAGCGATGAACCCGACGGATGGACCGCAGCCGAGTCGCGCCGACTGCTTCGTGACGACCCGATGGACGTTGGTGTTGGCGGCAGGGCGGCAGTCGTCCTCGGACTCGGAACGGGCGTTGGGCGAGCTCTGCCGGATTTACTGGTATCCGCTCTATGCGTACGTCCGGCGGAGGGGGCACACGCGGGAAGATGCGGAAGACCTGACACAGGCGTTCTTCGCACGCTTCCTGGAGAAGAACCCCCTCGAGGGGGTGGCCGCCGAGCGGGGACGGTTCCGGGCGTTCCTGCTCGCGTCGCTCAAGCACTTTCTGGCGAACGAATGGGACCGCTCCCGTGCGCAGAAGCGCGGCGGGGGCGTCGCGAACCTCTCGCTCGACTGGGAGGATGCGGACCATCGGTATCACCTCGACCCGGCGGATCCGGTGAACCCGGAGACATTGTTTGACCGCGAATGGGCCTTGGCCCTGTTGGATCGGGTGTTGGGACGTCTGGGCGAAGAGTGCGCCGCGGAAGGCAAGGCGTCCCTCTTCGAGGCCACCAAGGGATTCCTCACGGGCGGATCGGGGGATTCCGGTTATGCAGATGTGGGACAGCAACTGGGAATGGAGGAAGGCGCGGTCCGCGTGGCCGTGCATCGTCTTCGCAAGCGCTACCGACTCCTGCTTCGTGAGGAGATTGCCCAGACCCTCGCCGATCCCTCGACGGTCGAGGAGGAACTCCAATCCCTGCGGGAAGCGCTGGGATGAGTCTCTGGCGTGCACCGGGAGTCGGGAGAAGCAATCAATTGCCTCGGGCTTCTTCCAGCGAGCGCGCCCAGCGGTCGCAGAACCACGCCGGCAGGATGGCCCCGATGCCGAACAGGCTGTCGATGCAACGCCACCAGACCGGGATCCCGCGCAGAGCGCCGAACACCAGTGCCCATGGCACCACCAATGCGCCGGCGATCATGGCGAACTGGTAGAGCCATCGGTTGCGCACGGGATCCTTCCAAGCCCCGATGAAGACCAGCGCGATCACGACGTGCCCGAAGGCCAGCCAGTCGGTTCCGTACCAGATGAAGGGCGCGGCACCATCGGCGGCCACCACACCCCGATATGCCTCCGACAACCACTGCGCGACAAAGCCCGGGATCCATCCTCCAGCGGTAAAGTCCGTGCCAAACCATTGGGCTCCGAGATCGAATTGCGTCCGGATCGGGATGGCCGTCAGCCCGCTCAGGACGAGGCCGATCATGATGAACGCTGTCCAGAGCCGGAGTCGGCGGAGGATCCGCTGGTATTCGGATGTCATGCGGCTCGAGGAGGCCACGACTTGGAGCCGTTGTCACTGCGGTGCTTGGCGCATCGCGACTGTGTCCAATCCGGGGCTTCTTTGGGGCGTCCATGTCCGCAACGCACGTGAGCGCCGTCTTCATCCACCCTCACCGACAAACCCCAGCGGACACCGTGTCCGCTGGGGTTCCTTTGCCTGTGTGAACCTGGACGCTTCCAGGCTCAGTTGATGATCTCGCAGTTCACAATCCGCCCCGGGCCGAAGCCGATGTCGATGCCAGGGCCGCCATCGATGATGGACTCCATGCCACCGCGCTGCACCCCGAGGATCAACTCGTCGTTGCCGATGCCACCGAGGAGCTGCATCACGCCCGACCTCCAACCCGAGAGCGGGCCCTTGATCTCGGCCTTCATGATGTCGAAGCCGTCGTTGCCATGGAGGTTGAGGGCCGCGGCGGTCGCGTAATCCGAGATGAAGACCATTTGGTCGTTGCCGCCATCGAGGGTCACCCCACCGCTGACGGTGAGGCTGGAGGCCACGCCGCCGTAGAGGATCTCCAACTTGTCGTTCGATTGCCCGAGCCCCACCTGGAGGCTGGACCGCACGGGGGCACGAACGATCTGGGTCATGCCGAGTTTGACTTCATCGGCTCCCGCACCACCGCGGATGGCGTGGTCCACGACCACGTTGCGGGCGGCGGAGATGAGATCGAAGCCAATCAGATTGCTCCGGGCGTCACCCTGGATGTCATATCCAACGTCCACCAGGTTCGAAGGACGATCCGCGATGACCTTGGTGTTGATCAGGTCGGTGCCTCGCCCGATGACATCGAGGCGCAGGTTCTGGGCCATGGAATCCACGAGGAGATCTACTTTGTCCGCGGCGCTGGAAAGGCCCATGGCCAAGGTGGCCGTGGCATCGACAGAACCTTCCTTGAACTCGATCTCTCCAATGATCTCCGCGCTCCCCGCGCCGGCGGCCACAGACCAGTTGAGGTCCACGTTCGAGGCAAAGGAGTCGAAGTCGAAGAAGACGCGCTTGGCACCCGCCCCGGGGCGCAGGTCCAACCGCGGAACCACACGGGCCACGGTCGGGGGAACGATCCACTTCACCTGGATCGCGGACTCCCCTGCACCGGTGTCGACGAGGACGTCGAAGGAGGACACCTGTTCGATCTCCAGGTCGATCTGGTCGGGACCCGCGCCGGAAAGGACGCGCAGGGCGCGGATTCCCATATAAGTCTCTCCATCTGCAGCGCCGGGCACCTGGTATAGGGAAACCATGCCTGGATCCGGTCCTACGATGATCTTGGAGTTCAGGCCACCGACGGCGTCGCTGATGGTGAGGGTGCCATTGACGACCGAGACGTCCGCGGATGCGGACGAGGCAGCGAGGGCGAGCAGGGTGGCAACGCGGAGGGAGTTGATGGTTTTCATGGTAGGTCTTGTTTTTGGTTTCACTGGGAAGGGGGCGGAACCGGATCGGTGCCTGTCGCGGCACCGTTTGGACCGCCCGCCTTCCTGCGGACCAGCTGTGCAACCGGGATGCCAAGTGGCAAAAAAGGGTTGGTCCACGCGGTTTTGGTCCATGCGTGAACAACACCGGACCGGGAACGGACCGATTCGGTCCGGTTCCAGTCATTGCCTCACGCCATCTGGCTGACGGCGCTGCGGAAGCGGTGGAGGGTCAACGCGAAGAAGGCGGCGCCGATGACGGCGAGGGCCAGAAACTGCGGCCAGACAACGTCGATGCCGGCTCCGCGGAAGAGGATGGCCTGACCGATGGAGACGAAGTGTGTGGTCGGGGCTGCGAGCATGATCTTCTGGACGAAGACGGGCATGCTCTCGCTTGGGGTGGCACTGCCGGAGAGCAGTTGCATCGGGAGCAGCACCAGCATGGTCAGCAATCCGAACTGCGGCATCGATCGGGCCAGTGTCGCGAGGAAGATGCCCATGGACGTCGTCGCGAAGAGGTGCAGGACGGCCCCGGCGAGGAAGAGCGGCACCGATCCATCGATGGGAACCCGAAGGAGGGCCTGCACGACGACGATCAGCGAGAAGGTGGCCGAAACGAGAACAACGAGCCCCATGGACCAGACCTTGGACAGCATGATCTCGGCCGGTCGGACGGGCATCACCAGGAGGTGCTCGATGGTTCCGTGCTCGCGTTCCCGGATGAGGGCGGCACCGGTGAGGATGACCGACACGAGGGTGATGTTGTTGATGATCTCCATCAGGCCGCCGAACCACGACCGTTCGAGGTTCGGATTGAATCGCGAGCGCATGGCGACTTCGACGGGAGCGACCCGGACGTTCCGGTGGCGTTGGACGTATTCGTTCACCTCGGCGAGGACCATCTGCTGGATGTAGCTGCTGCCGGTGAAGGCCTGGCTCATGCGGGTGGCATCGACGTTGAGCTGGATCGCGGGCGAGTCGCCATCGAGCACGTGCCGCTGGAAGTCCGGAGGAATATCCAGGACGAACGTGTA
>JAIXZE010000425.1 GCA_027489875.1 Verrucomicrobiales bacterium | reverse complement strand
GGTGGGTGTGGTCACCGTTCGCCCCGTTGGGGCGAGGTGTCGTGGGGTGGGATGACCCAGGGTTCCGCTCCGCTCCACCCCGGGCTGTCGCCGTGCGCCGCGTTGCGGCGAGGGCGGGCACCACTGAGAACTTTCATGGTCTCGCCTCGATCTGGAAACTGGCGACTGGAAACTGGAATCTCCCCCTCCCACCTTTTTCAAAAGCATGACAAGTGGTGGAGCGGACCTTGGCACGCTGGGCAGCAGAAAGGACGAGGCATGAGGATGACGAAAAGTCTGGCGGTGTGGCTCGGGTGCGGATGGCTGGCCCTCGCGCAGGTACCGGACCCCGTGCGCGAGGCGGTGGAACGCGGGTTGGCGGCGGAGGAATCAGGCAAGGATCTCGCCGGTGCCACCAAGGCGTACATGGATGCGGTGGCGGCGGCGGATGCGCGTCGGGCCACGCACGCGACCGCCCTGTTCCGGTTGGCGGAGGTGCAGCGGCGGCAGGGCCGGACGAATGAGGCGACGGAGCTCTACGGCCGGTTGTTGGTCGAGTTCTCGGACCAGACCGAGATGGTGGCCGTGGCGCGGCGGCACGTTCCAGGAGCCAGCAACTTCCCCCTGGGTCATTCCACTCGGACGAAGGATCAGGAGTTGCCGGAGGCCGAGCGTCTGCTCGACGACGAGATCCGTGTGGCCGAACAGCAATTGCTGAGCGAGCAACGGAAGTTCGAAGCGGGACGCGCTGGAGATGACGAGGTGTTGAAGGCGCGGCGCGAGTTGCTGGGGTTGAAACGCCAGTTGGCGGAGAAGCGGCAGCGTCGGGACGCTCTGGATGTCTTGCCCACGGGAGGGAGTTCAAAGGTGGAGATGTCTGCACCGCCTACAGCAGCAATGCTCACGGAGGATCGGGATCTCTCCCGATTGAAGGGGTTGTTCCTTAACAGTCCGGATCTCCTGAATCAGTCGGGGCCGGAGGGGACGCCCTTGGAGAAGGCCGTGTGGCAAGGTCACACCCGGGTCCTGGCCTACCTTCTCGGTGAGGGTATGCCCACGCGGTCGGAGGAATCGCTTCGCGCGGGATTGAAGGCGGCCTCCCAATCGGGGCGGTTGGACGTGTGCCGGATGCTGCTCGACGCGGGGGCGGATCCTAATCGGGTGGATTCCGGCGGAGGATTGCCGCTCCTCCGGGCCGCGTACGCGGGACATCGGGCAGTGCTCGAGTTGCTTCTGGACCGGGGGGCTAAGGTGGACGGGAGTTTGGAACGGGATACGCAGGAGATCGTTCCTGGCACCCGGTTCCGCAAAGGAGCCAATGCCTTGTTCATGGCGGTTTACGGAAAGCGAATGGCGGTGCTGGATCTCTTGTTGCAGCGGGGGTGCGATGCCAATGGTGCGGATGGCTCCGGAGTCACGCCGTTGGCCTCGGCGATTGTCAGGAACTGGCAGGATGGGGCGTTGCGATTGCTGGAGGCGGGAGCGGATCCGGACCTGGGTTATGCGCTGCACTGCGCGTGTTCCTCCATGCCTTCCCTGATCCGGCCGCTGCTCGAAGCCGGGGCGGATCCGAACCGGATGCCTGAGAAGAGGTGGATGAGGGACCAGGCCAATGGGGATACCTGGCAGGAACCTTGGTCTGCTCCACTGCATCTTGCTTCCGGGACCGAGCAAGCTCAGGGGATTGCAGCGTTGCTGGATGCCGGGGCCTTTGTGAATGCAGGAGATGGTGAAGGGAGGACTCCGCTTGACGTGGCCAGTACCGACGAAGTCCGTGCGTTGTTGCGGGCTCGGGGTGGACGTTCAACTGAGCTTCCCCGGGCGCCGGGAGTCTCACTCTCGGCCATCGTCGTCGGTGCTCTCGCAGCGCAGGTTCCCGGCGTTGACCCGGGCGTCCCCCAATCCCCGGGGCAAACACAACAACAACCGCCTCCTCTGCGCATGTTCCAGTTCCTCCAGCAGATTGTCCTGGTGGAGACCAACAGGGCGGCTCTGGCAGCGGACCTGTCTCGGGTCGTGGTGACGAGGCAGGCACCCTCGAATCTGCCTTCGGCCCCTTCTGTGGGTGGGGCCAGTATCTCGCCCAACATCCGCGGCTACAGAA
This sequence comes from Verrucomicrobiales bacterium, assembly GCA_027489875.1. Classification (GTDB taxonomy): domain Bacteria; phylum Verrucomicrobiota; class Verrucomicrobiia; order Limisphaerales; family UBA9464; genus UBA6176. The sequence goes on along the minus strand of JAIXZE010000425.1, from coordinate 3,265 downwards.
TGGTTCGGGATCCTGCGACTGGTCTGAAGGTCATGCACGTGGATGGCGATTCGGTGGAAACTGTCACCACCAACGACGTCGCCGCGATCCTGGCGTCCGGGGATGCGTCGAAGGAGATCGAGATTCCGGTGGATGGGTTCACCCGGATCCATGTTCCGTTCAAGCCGCGGCCGAAGGTGGAGCGTCCGGTGCGGAAGCCGGCGTCGGTGGTGGCGCCCAAGGGGGCGGGATTGGTCACCGTCTTGGGCGCGGTGCAGCGTCCGGGGAATGTTGAGTTGGTTCCGGGCAAGCCGATGGACCTGGTGCAGGTGATCGCCGCGTCGGGTGGCTTGGGCCGGACGGCGGATCGGAAGCGCATCGTGTTGCGGCGGGGAGCCGAAACGAAGGGCGTGGATCTCGACACGGCGATGTCGGATCGCGTGCCGATGGAGCCGGGGGATATCATTGAGGTCGCCAACGTGGGCAGCGTTCCAACGGTCGTCGTGTTCGATGCGATGGAAGGGGAATTTCCCGTCCTGGACGGCCAACCGCTGATGCTGTCCACCATCATGCGCAAGCTCCCGCCGAACTCGTTTGCCAACCGCAGGAAGGTCGAGGTCCAGCGCGTGGGTCCTGACGGCAGGGTCATGCCAAACATCCAGGTCAACGTGGATGACCTCCTGATGAACAACAACCGCTCTGCCGATGTGGAGCTCAAGGCGGGCGATCGCATCCGTGTTCCCCGGAAAGTCGTTCACGGCCTTGAAAGGTGAGGTTCGAGGCACGCCGGAGGGGTTGGAGCGAATAAGCGCTGGAACGCGCTTGGCGTACCGTACTCGTGCCCCGAAGGGGCAACAGGTGAAAGCCCGGGGTGGAACCCCGGGGACCACGCCACACAACGTCCTCTGTGCCCTGAAAGGGCACACGGAACAGGGTGGGTGTGGTCACCGTTCGCCCCGTTGGGGCGATGTATCGTGGGGTGGGGTGACCCAGGGTTCCGCTCCGCTCCACCCTGGGCTTTCGCCGTGCGCCGCGTTGCGGCGAGGGCGCCCGGCCTCCAGACAAGGTTGCGCGCTTGGAGGCTGCGTGACCCCACGCGGCGGATGTGATGAACCACGCCGGGTGAGGGCACCCGGCCTTCAAAATGGCGACTGGGAACTTTTCCCGCGGGCCGGCGTTCCATTGAGCGTCGCGGCATCTGTTGTTGTGGGGATGCGGTGACACGGAGGGTCCCGGGCGGGTGAAGGCATAGGCACCCGCCCGGGATCCAGGGCGCGAAGTTCCCACTTCCCAGTTCCCAGATTCCAGATTCCAGAACAAGCCACTGGGAACTGGGACCAGCCTCGTTACCTCGGCTGCTACTGCCACTGGCAACTGGGAACTGGCAACTGGGAACTTCCTCAGAACTCCACTGTCGCGGCGGGGGCTGTGGGAGTCGTAGGGTTGCGGGATGCATTTCCGGAAGCGCGTGTTGGGACTTGGAATGGGTCTGGCGGTGTCGGTGATGGCGGTGGGATCCCTGCGGGCGCAGGTGCCGATGCAGTCGGGGGACACGGTGGTCTTCCATGGCAACTCGATGGTCGGGCGGTTGCTCGAGCAGGGCGAGTTGCAGGGGTTGGTGCACCTGTCGGATCCGTCCAAGGAGCTGCACTTCCGGAGCTTTGCGTGGACCGGCGACGAGGTCGGGCACCGGTTGCGGGCGGAGGGTTATGCGGACCACATGAAATCCCTGCTGGCGCTGTGGCCGGCGAAGGTGGTGGTGGTCGGGTACGGGATGAACGAAGCGTTCGCCGGGGAGGCGGGGTTGGCGGATTTCCGGGCGCAGTTGACGGTGTTGCTGGATCAGTTGGCGCAGTTGCACCCGGGAGCGCGGTTCGTGCTGCTGTCGCCCACGGCGGTCGAGGCGGGTGGGCCGGGACCGGAGGTGGGGGCGCGCAACCGGGACATCGCACTCTACGTGCGGGCGATCCGGGACGCGGCCCGGGGACGTGAGGCGGTGTTCGTGGATTTGTTCGCGGCGAGCCAGGCGGCGTTTGCGAAGGGGGGCGCTCCGCTCACGATCAACGGGCTTCATCTCAACGACGCCGGCAACCGGGCGATGGCCCGCGTGGTGGCGTCCGCGCTGGTGGGTCCGGCGGCGGTGGACAAGGTTTCCGAGGTGCGACTCAAGGAAGTCGCGGCGGCGGCGGGACAATTGGCGCATTACGTCGATGAGGTCGTCCGACCGAAGAACGGGATCCTGTACTACGGCCAACGGAAGCGTGCGGAGGAACGCGAGGCGGAGATCCCGCTGTACCTCCAGCGGATCGAGAAGGCGGACGCGCTGGTGCAGCAGGTGGTGAAGAGTCCGACCCTGCGGTTTGCGGATGCGCCGTTCATCGCGTTGGCACCGCTTCCGGTGCCGGCGTCGGGAGGTTCGACGCACAGCGTGGGCATCGTGAAGTCGCCGGCGGAGATGCAGGCGGGCTTCCGGGTGGCGGATGGATATGCGGTGAACCTGTTCGCGTCGGAGGAACAGTTCCCCGACCTGCGGGCGCCGGTGCAGATCGCCTTCGACGAACGCGGGCGGCTGTGGGTGGTGACGATGCCGAGCTTTCCCCACACGGTCCCGGGACAACCGCAGGAGGACAAGTTGGTCGTGCTGGAGGACACCGATCGCGATGGGAAGGCGGACAAGCTCACGGTGTTCGCGGAGGGATTCGATGCACTCGACGGGGTGGCGTTCACGTCGGAGGGCGTGCTGGTTTCTGAACAGTCCCGGCACTGGCTGTTGCGCGATACGGACGGCGACGGGAAGGCGGATTCGAAGCGCGAGATGTTGCGGGGCCTGGACCTGACGGATTCGCACCACGGCGGGATGATGGCCACGGATCCGGTTGGCGGGGTGTGGTTCTGCGATGGCGTGTTCCATCGATCGCAGTTGGAGACGCCGCACGGGGTCGTGCGCGGATTCGACGCGACGACGTATCGGTTGAATCCGCGGGACGGGCGGATCGAGCCCGAGTGGCAGAGCATCACGCCGAATCCGTGGAAGGTGACGTTCGATCGCACGGGAAACATCTTCCAGATGTACGGCGACGGGTTGGTGCTGGATTGCCTGCCGCTCACGTGGACGCCGTTGGGGATCTACCATCCGTTCGCATACGCGACGACGATCGGCTACGGCAAGGGCAGCGCCGCGGCGAGCATCTCGAGTCCGAACTTCCCGGAAGAATACCAGCAGGGCATGGCGTCGGCGGCGTGCATCGGGCCTTACGTGGTTTCGATCACGAAGTATGACTTCAGC
>JAIXZE010000215.1 GCA_027489875.1 Verrucomicrobiales bacterium | reverse complement strand
TTCTGGATGCGGGCCTGTTCGGCGGACCACGCGCGGCTGCCGCGCCAGTTTTCGACGGCGTAGCCAAGGGCGACGAGCGTGAGGAGGGCGAGGGCGATGAAGCCGGAGATGCGGAGGAACTTCTTCATGGGGTGGCGGGGTTCAGGCGATGCGGTTGGTAGAAGGCGGGGTGGCATTGCGGGGGCGGTCGATATCCAAAGGGGGCAGGGGTTGGCGGAGGAGTTCCTCGCGGGCCTCGCGTTGAGCGGCGAGTTGGCGGGTGGAGTCCGGATCCTGGATCAACGGTGTGGAGGGACCGGTGGCCGCAAGGACGTTGACGGGAACCGGGGCGAATCGATGCAGGGCAAAGATGGCGCACCAGACGGCGGCAAGCCCGCCCCAGGCGGCAGGGTGAGGCCAGAGCCAATGGAGCCATAGGGCGTGGCGGCGGGCGGGAGGGGTGGGACGTGGGGTGGTTCGGCTCATGTCCAGACAGGCTTGGCGCAGGTCCTCCGGGAGACCCTGGCGCGGGACCTGGGCAAGCCGATCTTCCAGGTTGGGTGGCGTACTGGAGTTCATGGCGTATGGAGTTCGTTGTACAGGGGACGCAAGAGGGTGCGGAGTTTGTCCACGCCGTAGCGGTAACGGCTGGCAGCGGTGTTGGGGGAGATGTCGAGGAGTTGCGCGATGGCGTCGAACGTCAGGCCTTCCCACAACTTGAGGTGGACCACGATGCGCTGGTCTTCGGGCAGTTGGCCAAGGGCACGATCCAGGGCCTCGCGAAAGGCAGTTTCGTCGGGATGGTGCGTGGGTTCAAAAAGGCCGGCGATGTCCGACTGGGCGTGGGAACCTTCGTGGGCGCGGGTGCGGGCGCTGCGGCGGCGGGTCCAGTCGATGAACTGATTCCGGCCAAGGTGCAGCAGGAAGGCCCTTGGATCCCGGGCCTCCGCCAGCAAACCCGGGTTCTCGACGAGTCGCCGCCAGAGATCCTGGAAGAGGTCCCGGGCGTCGGGTTCGGACCGGCTCAGCTGGAGCAGGAACGAGAACACGGCGTCGCCGTGTTCATCGAGGATCTGTTCAAGCGGGAGCATGCCGTTTCGATGAACAGGACGCCGCTGCCGCGAGGATTTGTCTAGGGGACTGAATCGAAACGCTCGCGTCGGTCAATGTGAGCCTTGTCTTGGCGGCGAGCGCCAGTAGGGTTCCGGGCTTTCCGAAGGCATTGAACGGCCGCGGACGTGAAACTGAAAAACTGCTGACTGAGATGAACGCCCCCATTCGTGTTGCTGTGACCGGCGCCGCCGGCCAGATCGGGTACTCCCTGTTGTTCCGGATCGCGTCCGGCGCGATGTTCGGCCCTGACCAGCCGGTGATCCTGCACCTGATCGAGATCGAGCCCGCGCTGAAGGTGTTGAACGGGGTGGTGATGGAACTGGATGACTGCGCGTTCCCGCTGTTGGCGGGTGTGGTTCCGACGGCGAGCCTCGACGAAGGCTTCCGTGGGGTGAACTGGGCGCTGCTGGTCGGATCGGTGCCGCGCAAGGCGGGCATGGAGCGGAAGGATCTGCTGGGGATCAACGGCAAGATCTTCACGGGACAGGGCCAGGCCATCCAGCGGAACGCGGCTTCGGATGTCCGCACGCTGGTGGTGGGCAATCCCTGCAACACAAACTGCCTGATCGCGATGAACTCGGCCCCGGAGGTTCCGAAGGATCGCTGGTTCGCGATGACGATGCTGGACCAGAACCGCGCGAAGACGCAATTGGCGCAGAAGGCCGGGGTCCCGATCTCGCAGGTCTCGAACATTGCGATCTGGGGCAATCACAGCTCGACCATGTACCCGGATTTCGCGAACGCCCGCATCGGTGGACGTCCGGCACCCGCGGTGATCGGTGACGATGCCTGGTTCGCGGATAAGTTCATCCCGACGGTGCAAAAGCGCGGCGCGGCGATCATCGAGGCGCGCGGATTGAGCTCGGCGGCCTCGGCGGCGAATGCGGTGGTGGACACCGTGAAGGGCTTGAACACCCCGACGCATCCGGACGACTGCTTCTCGGTCGCGGTGTGCTCGGATGGGTCCTATGGCATCGAGAAGGGGCTGATGTTCAGCTACCCCACGCGCAGCAACGGCCGGACGTGGGAAACGATCCAAGGCGTGAGCCTGAGTGATTTCTCGAAGGCGAAGATCGCTGCCACGGAGGCGGAGCTTAAGGAGGAGAAGTCGCTGGTTTCGGATCTGCTTCCGAAGTGATCTTGAGGTCATGGCCCGGCCCGGGCTCCGTCCTTGATGCATCGGCGGTGACGGAGCGATCCGTCGCCGCCGATTGCTTTTGTCCCCAGCCTTTGCCGTTCGTGCGAATGCCGGCTGCCGAGGGGTGTGGTTTCAGCGCGGCTGGGCGGACCGTCTTGGCTTTCCGACGCCAATGATCTCGATCAGCACCTGTTGGAGGACCCGGGCCTCGTCGGCGTCGCTGCTGACGAGTTTGCGATTGGCTTCGAGCAGGGCTTCCATTCCGAGGACCAGTTCCTCGGAGCGGTAGTTTTCTGCCTGACGCAAGGCCTGGAACATGACGAAGGGATGGAGGGCGAGTGGATTGTATCGCTTGTCCTTGGGCATCTGCTCCGCCGGGATCCGCTCCAGTTGCGACTTGAACGTGTTGTATTGGGCACCGGACTTCAGTTGCCCCGATGCCAGGAGTTCTCGGATCAGGATCAGGTTCCGGATCTTGGAAATCAGGCCATAGAGAAGGCCGATCTCGGACTTCTTCTTGTCCGCCCCGGTGCGGATTTCCCAGAGCTCTTCGTCGAGGGTCCGCAGTGCCTTGCCGAGATTCCGGTCGCCGAGGGCTTCAGCGAGGGCGAAAGCTTGTGCACTCTTTTGGCGTGCTGTGACCGCTTCGATGTCCGCCCGGGTGACCTCGGTACGTTCGCCAGCGTACAGGATGAGCTTCTCGCACTCCTGGGAAAGCAGGCGAAGGTTTGGGCCGGTCCGCGCGACCAATTCCGCCAAGGCCTCGTCCCCGATGGTCCGGTCTCGGCTGCGGAAGACTCGGATCGCTTCGGTCTCGGCCTTCGACACCCAGTCCTTGTCGTCGGCGCTGAGCGCGACGAAGAGCTCAACGACGCCGAGCTTCTCGATGGTCTTGAAGAAGGTGCGGCGCTTGTCGGGCTTTGAGGCTGAGATCAGCAGTCGGACGCCATCCCAACGGAAGGCTTTGAATTCGTCGGCGAGTTCGCCAAGGGCTTCAGTCACCGCCCCTGAGGCACTGGTGCGATCCTCGCCGAGGAAGGAGCACGACTGGAACCAGACGAGCTTAGGTCCGCCGAAGAAGGGCAACGTCTGCAGCGCTTCGCGGAGTCGGCCTATGGCCGAAAGGGCGTCGGACGAGTTGCTGGCGGAGGCGTCGAGGATCTCGTGATCCATTCCGCCGGCCGCTTTGCGCCACATCTCCCACACCTGACGTGCCCGCTGCTGGATGCTGAAGTCATCATCGCCTCCGACAAGGAGGATGGGGGTTGTCTCCGCGGAGTGGGATGCGGTCGGTCGATCCGAGGAGGCGGCGGCGCGGGCCATGAGCGTCAGCTGGGTTCGGAACCGGAATCGCCCGGTTCATCGTCCTCGTTTTCGCCGTCCTTTTCCCGCTGCTCGTTGAGCCGGGTCAGTACCTCGGTCATGTCCTCCACTTCCTCGAAGAGTCGGCGGGTGACGTAAACGGGACGGTGGGAAGCGGCGGCGATGGCAAGGCAGTCCGAAGGCCGGGCATCGAGTTCGACGAACTTCTGCCCGATCTCATTTTCCTGTTTGAGGATGAGCCGCGCGAAGTACGTGGAGTTTCGAAGTTCGGTGATGACGACCCGTTCGACGGTGATGCCGAAGCCCTGGAAGATGTGGCCGATGAGATCGTGGGTGAGTGGGCGGTCCTTGGGGGTGCCACGGAGGGCCATTCCGATGATGGCGCCCATGTTGTGCTCCACCTGGATGACAAAGACCTTCTCATCATTGCCCACGAACAGGGCGACGCCGCTGTTCGCGGGAAGGATGCCCCGGATCTGGACCGGTACGACCTCCTGCTTCATGGACGGAGGTTGAAACCGGTGGCGGGCATGGGCAAGCCTGCAAGTCCACCTTTCCGTGTGTGTCCTCCAGAATCACCGCAGAAGAAGCGAAGTCGGACCACCGGGATTGTCTGGTATCGGATGGATGGGCAATCTGGCCTCGCCACTGGAAATCATCCTTTGTGACCACACCGATCCAGAAAGTATCGCACCCGCCTTTGCTGCCGAAGCCGAGCCTTCCAGTTTCCCTGTCGAGTGAAGAAGGACAGTCATGAACCTCCCAGATCCGCCCGACCTGCATCGACTGCGCGCGGCGCAAGGCTGGCTTGAACTGGGCCTGCCTGGTGAGGCTGAGCAGGAATTGTCCGGATTGGGGGACTCTGCGAAGGAGCATCCGGCCGCACTTGAGATCGGTTGGGCAACTGCGGCCGCTCAGGCCCGCTGGGATCACGCATTTGTTCTGGGGGATCGCCTTGTTGGGCTTGATCCGACCTTGGTCTCGGCGTGGATCCATCGGGCCTATGCCGCCCGACGGATGCCGGGTGGTGGTCTGGAACGGGCCTTGGCAGCCTTGCTGCCCGCCGCCAACCACTTCCCCGAAGAACCCATGGTGGCGTACAATCTTGCCTGCTACCTCATCCGGCTTGGTCGCATCGAGGAAGGCTGGCGGTGGTATGCAGAGGCGGAGGTCCGTGGTGATCCCGTCCAGATCCGCAAGCAGGCGCTGCAGGATGATGACCTTCTGGAGATCTGGGGGCGGATCCGGGAGTTGGGATGACGGCGGCAAAGCATGGGATGCCCGGTTCCTGATGAGCGACATGACAGACAACGTGCCCCCGAGCGGGTGATCGGGGGCTGTTTTGCAGAAAAGTGATGCCGGGGTTCCACCTGAGGGGGCGGCAATGGGGGCTCCGAATATGGGAATCTGGCCTGCCGATTCCATTGCAAGGTGGTCCGGGACGCTTGACTTCCACGGACGTGCATGACACTCCGTTCACAGTGTTGCGAGGATCCGGGCATCAAAGGAACCTTGGTGCCATCGGCTCCCCGATGGTCCGGGTGATTTGAATTCCCCAACTCCACCCCGGTCCACGGCCCGTTGATCACACGCAACATTCACTGCCATCAACCCGTAAGCATTGTCAGCAAAGCAAGATATGAACATTAGGACCCACTCCGGCCTGTCGCTGGGGCTCGCGGCGGTCATCACTGCCCTCGCCCTCCCTGCGATCCAAGCTCAAGAGAGCGACCGCGAGATGCGGACGCGCGACCGCCAGAACTACGAAGTGCTGGTGGGTGATTACTACACGGGCCGTTCGCCCTATTTCCGCGGTTCGGCCAAGGCTGAACCCGCCCCCGTTGTTGTTGCGCAAGCCAAGCCCGCCCCGGCTCCCAAGCCGGCCGGACCTTGCAGCACCACGACGACTGGCTTGGTGAACCTGACCAAGACCATGCCTGCCGAGGCGACCCTCGGTGAGCCCTTCACCTACGAGCTGAAGCCCATGGCTACCGGCTGCGCAGGCAACGTCATTGTCACCGACACTCTCCCTGACGGGGTTTCGCTGGTGAGCACCTCCCCGCAGGCGACCGTCAACGGCAACCAGCTGGTCTGGAACCTTGGCAACCTGGACGCCGGCGAGAGCAAGACGCTCAAGGTGACCGTCAAGCCCGAGAAGGAAGGCACCCTGTTCGCCTGCGCGACCGTGAAGGCCGATCCCCGCGTATGCGCCCAGACGGTTGTGGGTCGCCCGCAGCTGGCGATCGACAAGACCGGGCCTGAGATCGCCCAGCTGGGCTCTGATGTGGACTACAACGTCACCGTCAAGAACACCGGTACCTCGGTGGCCAAGAACGTTGTCGTGACCGACAAGTATCCGGCCGGCCTCGGTGGCGTGGCTGAGAAGACCTTCAACGTCGGTGACCTCGCCCCTGGCCAGTCCCGCTCGATCCCTGTGAAGCTGAAGGCAGCTGAGCGCGGCCGTCATTGCAACGTCGCCGTGGCGACCTCCAGCAACGCTGGAACGGTCCAGGACGACGCCTGCACGACGGTTGTGAAGCCCGGCCTCAAGCTGGTGAAGACCGGCGACGACAAGCGCTTCATCAACAAGCAGGCCAGCTACAAGCTCGTGGCCTCCAACACGGGTGACACCGAACTCACGGGCGTGGTCGTGACCGACACCGCTCCTCCGCAGACCAAGATCGTCAGCGCCCCCGGCGCCTCCATCGCCGGCAACACGGCGACCTGGAACGTTGGCTCGCTCAAGCCCGGCGAAAACAAGGAATTCGGCATCGTGCTGACCTCCACGCAGGCTGGCCGCTGGTGCAACGTTGCCAGCGTGAACACCGCGCAGGGCCTCCGCGAGAACGCTGAAGCCTGCACCGTCTGGACGGGTCTGTCCGCCATCCTCGTTGAGCTGGTTGACGATCCCGATCCGATCCAGGTCGGTGAGACCACCGTCTACACCATCCGCATCACCAACCAGGGCAATGCGGACCTGACCAACATCAATACGGTTGCCCAGTACGTGAAGGAGGTCACCCCGGTGTCCTCGCAGGGCGGCACGGTTGACGGCAAGACGGTCAAGTTCCCGACGGTGCCTCGCCTCGCCTCGAAGCAGTCCGTGACCTACACCATCACCGGCAAGGGTGTGGCTGAAGGTGACCATCGCCTCAAGGTGATCGTGACCGAGGACCAGCTCCTCGCCCCGGTCGTTGAGGAAGAGTCGACCCGCGTCTACTAAGACCTGAGTCCATCGAATTCAGAGAGCCGCTCCGAAAGGGGCGGCTCTTTTTTTGTTTCGACCCGGAACGTGCGTCGGCGACACGGTTCGTGCGTGAACTTCCCCTCCTGGATCCTGATGGCCCTGCTGGGCTGGGCGATGGTGCTCTCGGGGGAGCGGATCGTGGCGTTGGATGCCCAGCCTCCGCCAAGGGTTCACAGTGACGAGGAACTGCTGGAGCGCATCGAACGGAGCGCCTTCGACTACTTCCGCCTTGAATGCAATCCGACGAACGGGTTGATCCGGGACCGTTCCACGCCTCAATCCAAATGCAGCATTGCCGCGGTCGGGTTTGGTCTGAGTGCGTGGTGCATCGGTGTTGAGCGGGGATATGTATCCCGGGAAGAGGCGGCGGAGCGGGTCCGGATCACCTTGCAGACCTTCTTGAAGGGAGCCCAAGGGGATGCCACCGAAGGAGTCATTGGCCATCGCGGGTGGTTCTATCATTTCCTGGAAATGGAGACGGCGACCCGGGCCTGGAAGTGCGAGTTGTCCTCGATCGACACGGCCCTTTTCCTCGCGGGAGCGGTGGATTGTGCCCGGTTTTTCAATCGATTTTCCGAACCCGAACGCGGGATCCGAAGGGATGTGGACCAACTCCTGCGTCGTGTGGATTGGCACTGGATGTGTGACGGGGCCGATGTCCTGTCGATGGGATGGCACCCGGAACGCGGGTTCATCCCGCGGTGCTGGGTGGGCTACAACGAGGCGATGATCCTGTATCTCCTTGGGATCGGAGCGGCTGAGAATCCTCTTCCTCCCACGGCCTGGCAGGCGTGGACCCGGGGTTATGTCTGGGGCACCCACCATGGGCAGGAGTACCTCGATTTCCCCCCGCTGTTCGGCCACCAGTACTCCCATTGCTGGATCGATTTTCGGGGTGTTGTGGATCATGCGATGCGCGGTCGGCGGCTGGATTACTTCGAGAACTCGCGACGGGCGGTACTGGCGCAAAGAGCCTATTGCGTAGCCAATCCAGGAAAGTTCCTCGGGTACGGTCCGTTGCTTTGGGGGATTACTGCGTGTGATGGGCCCGGGGGGTACAGTGCCCGGGGTGCCCCACCGGCGGAGAATGACGATGGAACGCTCGCGCCCACGGCGGTGGGAGCGAGCCTCCCCTTTGCACCGGAGGCGTGTCTGTCCACGCTCCGCAATCTCCACGAGCACTGGGGCGATCGCCTTTGGACGAAGTACGGATATCGGGATGCCTTCAATCCGACCAAGGACTGGGTGGCGGAGGATGTCCTTGGAATTGATCAGGGCGCGATGATGCTGATGATCGAGAACCATCGCACGGGTGCGGTGTGGAAACGGATGATGGGGCACCCGGTCATTCGCCGTGGAATGCGGCGGGCTGGATTTCGAAGGTTGTAGAAGGATTTGGGATTGAATCGCAGGCATCGATGGTGGTCGAAGAGACCGGAATCACCCTTGGAATACGCATGAACGCACTCATTGGATACGGCATGGCGGTTGGTCTGGCCTGCGGGTTGCAGGTGTTGGCCGCGGATAACTGGGCGCAATGGCGGGGGCCAACCTTCAATGGAGCCACCACGGCAAAGGGGTTGCCCGCTTCGCCCACGATGGATCAGGTCTTGTGGTCGGCACCTTTGCCCGGGCCATCGGGGGCAACACCGATCATCTGGAACGATCACGTGTTCATCCACACGCCCGACGAATCCGGGAATCTCTCCCTGATTGCGTTCAACCGGGTGGATGGGAAGGAACGGTGGCGGCAGGAAGTTGGGATCGGCAACAAGGACAAGGGGCGGAACAACATGGCGGCCCCGTCACCAGTGACGGACGGGAAGCTGGTGATCTCCCTTTTTGGCACCGGGGATCTGGCGGCGTTCGACATGGACGGCAAACCCATCTGGAAACGGAGTCTGGCCAAGGATTTTGGGCGGTTTTCGGTCATGTGGATCTACGGGAGTTCGCCGCTGCTCTACAAGGGACGTCTTTACATCCAGGTGCTCCAACGGTCCCCGATGCCGCCGGATTACCCGCTCTTCGATGGGAAGCCGGAACGCGAGTCCTTCCTTCTTTGCATGGATCCAACCACGGGAAAGGACCTTTGGAAGCAGGTGCGTGCCACGGATTCGACGCTGGAAAGTCAGGAATCGTACGCCACCCCAATGCCCTTCGAAGGCAAGGATGGGACCCAGTTGCTGGTGGTTGGAGGTGATCATGTCTCCGGCCACGCATTGGCCGATGGAGCCGAGGTCTGGCGCGCCCGGTTGTACGAGAAGCGGGACGACTGGTACCGCATCGTCACCTCTCCGGTGTCGCATGGCGGGATGATCTACGCGGCGGGTCCGAAGGGGCAGCCGGTCGTTGCATATCGTGAAGGTGGGAAGGGCAACGTGACGACATCCCATGAGGCGTGGCGGTTCACGGAGAGCCCCACCGACTGGAGCACGCCTCTCGTCATGGACGGCAAGCTGTTCGTTCTCGATGGGGGCAAGAAGGTGCTCAGCCGATTGGATCCGAAGACCGGCGCCAAGGTGTGGAGTGGAAAATTGCCGGTGCGCGAGATCATCTGGGGATCCCCGACGGGTGCCGACGGAAAGATCTATTTCCACAGCGAGGACGGCACACTCGTGGTGTGCGATGCCGGGGATGAGTTTCGTGTGCTGGGGACGCTCTCCTTTGCCGGTGAGGGGCCATGTCGCGGCAGCGTTGCGGTGGCGCAGGACCAGATCTTTGTCCGTACCGCGACGAAGCTTCATTGCATCGGAAAGAAGTAGGGAAAGTTCGGAACCAAATCCGATGTCCGCGTGTCAAAAGCCGAAGTGCTGGGTTCTCCGATCCCGGTTGGCTGCTGCATGAACAAGATTCCTCCCGCCATTCAGGATGGTTGCCCTTTTGGACGACGGCCTTCGCGTGCCTGTGGTGTCCCGCATGGATCCATGGCCCTGCTTGGGGCCTTCATCCTGCTGCTGGTGGGGTGTGGTCAATCGTCCCACGCCGGTCCTGAAACCTCAGGACTGCCTCTGGCCCTTGCCGAGTTTGCGCCTGGGGTCAGCTACACCAACCAGAGGATCGCCAATGGACCGTGGTCCATCCACGTGGTGCGAGCATCTCGCGAATCAGGTCAGTTCGGGTTTGTTTCGGTGCATGCCCGACAATCTGCCCTCGGACTGGCCACCCTGAGCCAGCAGGTGAAGTCGGTCCCGGCCACCCTTGGGATTCCCGTTGGGGCTGTGAATGGAGATTTCTACCAGCGGGACCGCGCCTACGCGGGGGATCCCCGGGGGTTGCAGGTCGTGGACGGCGAAATGATCAGTGCCCCGATTGGAGGGGTTGCCCTTTGCATTGATGGACGGGGCCAACCTCAAGCGGTGGAGGTTCACCCGCGGTTTGAGCTCTCGTGGGTGGGCGGGAGTTTGACCAACCTTGGATTCAATGAGGACCGGCAACCGACGGAGACCGTCCTGTACACGCCAAAGCTTGGCAGCAGTACACGGACCTCCGGAGGACGGGAGTGGGTGCTGGTGCCGGCTGGAACGAATACGGGTGCAGCAAAGGCTCAGGTTGGCGCGGAGTATGTCTTTCGGGTGGAGGCCGTGAAGGATGGGGGCGATGCACCGCTGGAAGCTGGAAAGTGGATTCTGTCGGCAGGGCAGGGCGTGGTTCGACGTCAACAGTCCCTCGCCTCCGTCGCCGCAGGGGCCGAGGTGCGGATCCGGTTGGCCGTCGATCCCCGACTGGATGGCGTTCAGCAGGCGATCAGCGGGGGGCCGATCCTTGTCCGGGGTGGCAAGGCCTTGAAGATCGTTCCTCCCCGATCGGACTCCTACCAGTTCAGCTCCATGTTGGAGCGTCACCCGAGATCGGCAGTGGGGTGGAATAGGACGCACCTGATGCTGGTGCAGGTGGATGGCCGTCAGCCGCGGTTGTCGGTTGGAATGACCCTGGAGGAGTTGGGGGCGACCATGGTGCGGCTTGGATGCGAGGAAGCCATGAATCTGGACGGCGGAGGATCGGCGACGCTCTGGTGCGATGGTCGCATCCGCAACAGCCCATGCGACGGCGAAGAACGTGTGATTGCCAATTCGCTGGTTCTGGTGCGTCGCCCCGGCCAAACCCCTTGAAAGCGTTGGCTTGTGAACTGCTCCCAGAATCGGCAAATCACGATGGCCATTGCCACACAACCGACGCCCTGGATTGCTTGTTGGCGGGGACGTTTGAAGCCTCCGTTCGTTCGTGCGGCGTGGGCAATGGCTCTGGTTTTGGGAGGTCTGGCGTCCGGAACCAGGGCCGAAGACACCGTGACCGATCATCCGGCGCGCGCGTCGACGATCGAGCGAGGGTTTTCGTATCGGAACGATCAACGCCCGGATCCCACGTGGTCGGTCCATGTCTTCAAGGTTGATCGCAGTCGCAAAGACCTGTTCCTGACGAGCACCACTGGGCTGCCCGATTGCATCGGGATGAGCACGGTCGCCGAGCAGATCCAGACCTTGCCTGCGTCCTGGGGAACGCCCATTGCGGCGGTCAATGGCGACTTTTACACGACCGAGGATGACTACCGGGGGGATCCTCGGGACGTGCAGATCCGGAATGGCGAGTTGATCAGTGCTCCGGCGGGTCACGCGAGTTTCTGGATGGATGCCGACGGGGAGCCGCACACGGCAAATGTCGAATCCAACCTGAGGGTCCGCTGGCCGGATGGGAGCTACCATCCGTTTGGGCTCAATGAGCTGCGGGACAGTGAGATGGTCGTTTTGTACTCTTCTGCGATCGGACGGTCGACCCGGAGTTCCGGAGGTGTGGAACTTGTTCTGACCAATGCCCCGGGGGAAGGGTGGTTGCCGCTCCAGGTGGGACGGACCATCAAGGCCCGGGTGGCCTCTGTACATCGCGGCGGCGACACACCTGTGCCGCGGGATGGCTTGGTGCTCTCCATCGGATCAAGGATGCCTGAGAGTGCCCGCAACCGGCAGCCCGGGGACGAGATCCAGTTGGAGTTCCGGACGACTCCGGACCTGACGGGCGTGGAAACCGCGCTGGGAGGAGGGCCGACCCTGGTCCGGGCTGGAAAGCCCCAGACCTGGTCGAATTTCCAGATCCGGCATCCACGGAGCGCGATGGGTTGGAACAAGACACACTTCTTCTTGGTTCAAGTGGATGGAAGGCAGCCGGATCTATCGGTTGGAATGACTTTTCCGGAGTTGGCGAAGTACATGGCGGAGTTGGGCTGTGAAGAGGCCATCAATCTGGATGGCGGCGGGTCGGCGACGATGTGGGTGTTGGGTCAGGTCGTGAACAGTCCCTCGGAAGGCCGCCAACGTCCCGGTGCGAACGCCCTTGTCGTGATGCGGCGGCCCGGAGTTTCGGAGGCGCGACGGCCGTGATCGGATTGGCGGGAAGGTGCTGGTCGAGAGGAGTCGTTGGCTTCCTCTGGCTGATCTTGAGGTGCGTCGCGGCGGAGGATCGATGGAGCGTGGGGCCGGCGATGGTCCCGCTGCGGATTGAGTTGGCGGCGGAGGACGAGAGGCAGTTGGGTGTATATCCCCGACGTTGGGTTCCGGCCCTCGTGTGTGTGGACGGCAAAAGTGAGAAGCCCGTTCGCGCCCGCGTCCGTGTGAAAGGGAAGGTGGGGAGTTTTCGGCCGGTGCAGGAGAACCCGTCCCTGACCTTGGAAGCGGTGGGCGAAGGGGAATTGGTGGGCGGGGTCCGACGCGTCCATCTGGAGAATTCGGTGGAGGATCCGGGGCGGTTGCATGCCGCGTTTGGTGCCGAAGCTTTCCGTCGACTCGGAATCGCGTCCCCGCGGGTGATGTGGGCACGGGTGGAGTTCAATGGAAGAGCCCTGGGCTGGTACGTTCTCAAGGAAGGTTTCACGCAGGATTTTGCCGAGCGGAGCGGACTTGGAGCCGGGATCGTGCTGGCAGAGCCGCAGAGTGGTTCGGACCTCGGTGGGGTATTGGATCTCAAGGAGGGGTCCGGGTCCGTGGACGCGGCGCTCGCTTCGTGGCGGGAACTGGGAAACTGGAGTGCTGGCAGCCCGCCTTCCCGGGACATGGAAATCCTCGCAAAGTGGGTGGATCTCGACGCTTTCGAGCGGTTTTCCGCCGGCGAGGTCCTCCTGGCGCATCGGGATGGTTATGCTCTGGCTCGCAATAACTTCCGATTGGCTTTTGGCCGTCGCGGAATTCAGTGGGTTCCGTGGGGGATGGACCAGTTGCTGGTGGGCCGGACCTTTCCGGTGGAACCTGTGTTTTCCGGATCGTTGGCCAGCCTCCGGTTTGAGGGCGATTCGGGGCGGGTTCGCTGGCGGGCGGCACTGGCAAGCGGCGTTCGGAGACTGGAGGAAGGGGCGTGGTGGAATGCGTGGTTCGCGGGGGTGAACGAGCGGTTGCGCCCCTCTCTGCGGGAGCTGGAACGCAAGGAACTCGATGAGGCGATTGCGGACCTTCGGACGCGTTGGATGGAGCGCTTGGAATGGGTTCGGAGCCAACTGGCACCTGCGGCATCCACGGCCGAGTGGGTTGAGGGGCGACGGAGGCTGCAGGGATGGCGGGTCGAGGGACTTCCCAAAGGTGGGCGCGGGGAAGTCGTCGATGGACCGGAGAAGGTGCGCGCCCTGGGCATCAAGGCGGAGGGCATGACATCCGCAGCGTGGGTCACCACCGTCCGGCTGAAACCTGGAAACTACCGTTTTCAGGGGCGGATCTGCGTGTCCGGGGTGGTTCCATTGGAATTCGGTGTTCACCACGGCGCGGCATTGCGAGTGCTAGGAAAAATGGAGCGATCTCCGGGAATTGTCGGGGATGGCAAGTGGCGGGAAGTGTTCGTGGATTTCCGCGTGGCCGACGCCTCGGCGGATCTGTCACTGTTGTGTGAACTCCGCGGGCGCGCCGGCCAGGCATGGTTTGACGTGGAATCGCTTCAACTGGTGAGACTCGAATGAACGACAGGATGGGAAAAGACGGTGATGTGAGACCGCGGTGCACGGCTGCGTGGCGAGGGGTGGGGGATCGGGCGTTCACCTTGATCGAACTGCTGGTGGTCATTGCGATCATTGCGATTCTTGCCGGTCTGCTCCTTCCGGCCCTCAGCTCGGCCAAGGCCAAGGCCAAGGTGACCGTTTGCCTCAACAATCAGCGGCAGGTTTCGCTGGGGTTCCGGGTCTGGGCCAACGACAAGAACGACAAGTTGCCTTGGCAGCTTTCGTACACCAATGGCGGGTCGATGGGTTCGCCGGACTGGACAGACCACTTCCGTGTGGCGTCCAACGAGCTGGCTGCCCCGCGGGTCTTGATCTGTACGGCGGACAAGGAGCGCAAGGCCGGCACCAACTGGGTGGACCTCGATGGCCTCGCCAATGTCAGTTACTTCGTCGGCACACAGGTCGACTACCAAAAGCCCATCACCATCCTTTCGGGGGATTTCAACGTGAACGGCGGTGGCGGTGGATTCGATCCCTCGTGGAGCCGGTTCCTTGGGAACTCGATCGATGCTTCTTGGGACCAGCAGGTGCACAACAAGAGCGGTTGTCTTTCGTTTGCGGATGGCAGTGTGAGGAACGCCAAGACTCCGGGACTGCGGACCGCCATCAGCGAGTCGATTGCTGCCGGACTGACGAACGTGGTGTTCTCCAAGCCGCGGGGAATCTTCTGAAGGGTTGGATCATCCGATCATGGCTGTCTTACGGCGATTGCTGATTCCGGCTGCGTTGGGCGCGGTGATTGCCGTTGCAGTGCTGGTGTGGACATTCGGGTCACTTCCTCCCTCGGAGGATACGGTGGTGCCCGAGCGCATTGGAAAGGAGATGGCTTTGGAGACCCTGCGCCTGCGGGGATCCACCGGGCGTGTGGTTGTGTTGGCAAGGGACACAGAGGAATTTCCGCAGAAGGCGGTCGATCTCGCGTTGTCGGGGTTCCACGCAGAACTCGGGAAGGGGGGAGCAAAGGCCGATGTCGTCCGACGGTTCCAGGTGGATCCGCTCCGGATGGTCCAGGTGCCGCCCGGCGATTTCTTCGAGTTGATGCGCCGATCGAAGGCGGGGGATGTGATTGTCTCCTTCATGGGGCCGCCCCTTCTCAGCGAGGAGCAACGTGGCCAGCTTGGAGTCATCCAACCCAAGGTGGTGGCGTTCTGTCCGGGCTACCTTCCCCGTTACATCAATCTGGCGTTGATGATGGAGCGGGGGTTGTTGCATGGCGGTGTCGTGTCGCGGACCGATGCGGCGGGGGAACGCTTTGAAACCCAGTACGAGCGGTTGGCCGCGACCCGATGACATGAATGTCCGTTCCTCCAGCCGGCTTTCAGGTTTCGCCATGGTGGATCTCGTCACCGTGGTGTCGGTCGTGGTGATCCTGGCCGCGTTGGTATTGGTCCCGATGGAGAAGGCCCGCAATCGATCCAATCTCGCGGCCTGCCACGAGAATCTCCGTGTGGTCACCAAGGCGGTGATTTCGTTTTCGAATGACCATGCACAGACCTTGCCTGCGCCGCAGGAGGGGATGGGCGAACTGCAGTGGTGGTACAAGGAACAGGTGAAATCGCATGCGGGGATCCAAGGGGCGTCCTCGGCCGCGGATCGGGTTTTTGCGTGTCCCGAGGATCGCGGCTACACGGATCCACAGCCATTTCACCAGACCGCGCGGTTTGATTTCGGTAGCTACTGCTTCAACGGTGTGACGATTCCCGGCGTGCCCAGTATTGCGGGATGGCAGGTGGGGTCGATTGCCGATCCGAAGAAGACGCTTCTGATGATGGAGTGGACCGCTCATGGACCGCTTTCGTGGCACCGGAGTCGGACCGGCAAGAAGAATGCGCCTTTCTATCGGGATGCCGAGAGCGTGGTTGGCTTTGTGGATGGTCGCGTGGCGTTGGTTCCGATCTATTACGACGGGTTCAACGCGGCGTATACAAGGGATCCGATCGGTGGGTATGGGTATCGCTACAGCGGTCGGTAGACACAGATTTCGGAGGATTTTGCACATGAACAATCTTGAGTCCGGTTTCGCCCTCGAGCGTGGGTCCAAGCAGTGGGTTTCTGCCGCATGGCCGATGGTCGTGCTTCTGCGGTTCCTCGTGGTGTGCGGTGTCCTGACGCGGTTGACGGCTGCGCCTTCCATTTCGGAATGGGAACCTTTGTTCAAGGGGGTGGAACTGATGCGCGGGACCAACCTGGTTTCTTCGGGTGACTTCCAGAACCGCATGGCGATGTACTGCCTCCGCATCGATCTGCGCGATCCAGACGTTCGTCTCCTGCCGTCTCCGCGGATCACGAACTTCGTGGCGGGAACGCGAGAGACGGCGGGGATGACGGTCAGTCGTTTCGTGGTGAACCACGGGGTGCAGGTGGCCATCAATGCGAACTTCTTCGACCCGCAGGAGTATTACCTGCCCGAGGGCACGCCGATGTACGTTTCTGGATTGCAGGTGTCCGGCGGATTGGTGGTTTCACCACAGAACAATTCCCAGCACACCGCATCGATCGTGTTCGATGCGACCAATGGGGTTCGGGTGATCCACACGAATTGGCCGGCCATTTCAAACCAAGGGATCCACAACGCCGTAACCGGTGACTATCCCATCGTGGTCAACGGAGTGAACATCGGTCGGCAGTACCTGAACCGGCCAGGGTTCATTCATGACACGAATCCACGCACGGCAATCGGGGTGTCTGTGGACCGCCGCTTCCTTTACTTGATGTCCATTGATGGACGACAGGACCACAGCAGCGGAGCGTTGGACTATGAGACCGGGGCGTGGATGTTGCTCGTGGGAGCTTACGACGCCGTGAACATGGATGGCGGCGGTTCCGCGACGATGTCGATGGAGTCGAGCACGGGCCAAGCCGTCCGGATCAACCAGCCGAGCGCGGTGGCGGATTCCGGCAAGGAGCGGACGGTGGGCAGTCATCTGGGAGTCTTCGCGAAGCCCCTTCCTTCCTATATCAACGATCTGACCGCGTACCCGGATGACATCTCGGCGTCCCTGACGTGGACGACCTTGGAGCCGGGCTCATCGCAAGTGGAGTACGGACCGACCAGCGACCTTGGGCAGACCACGACCGTGCAGGTCGGGCCATCGACAAAGCATGCCGCGTTGATCCGCGGGCTGAATCCGGGAACCGAATACTTCTACCGGGCCGTCACGGTTTCGGCCGTGGATGGGCAGGTGCGGCGGTCCACGCTGCGGCGGATGCAGACGGCGAACTATGCCGTTCCTGAGCCGGTGTTCCCGATGGATGCTGCCTGGCGCTTTTTTGACGGGGGCAGTCTGGGTGGAGGCAGTTGGACTGCGACTGGCTTCTCCGACGGATCCTGGGGCGGCCCCGGCAACGGGGTCTTGTGGGTCCACACGCGCAACAACAACCCCGCCAGTGGGGTGGAACCTGTGGGGACACGCGTCACGGGTTACAACATTTCGACCACCTTCCCGCACATCACCTATTACTTCCGCACCCGTTTCCAGGTCCCCTCCGTGACACCGGGAACGCAGTTGCGGTTTGTAGGCCGGATCGACGATGGCGCGGTGCTCTACCTGAACGGAAAGGAGCTCTATCGCTTGCGGATGCCGGAGGCACCCATCCCCATCGATCCGACGACCCTTGCGAGTGGCTTTGCGTGCAATGGCGATGCGACCTGCGACGACGTGTTTGATGTCTCGGGTGACGGATTCCTGAATGCAGGGGAGAACGTGCTTTCGGTGGAGGTGCACAATTACTCGGCACGCTCTGCGGACATGACCTTTGGGCTTGCGATGGCGATCGCCCAACCGCGCAGCGAGCGCCCGGTCCTGTCGCTGGTGGATGACGGTTCGCGACGCCTGGACTGGGCGCGCGGAGGGTTCCTTCTCGAAGAGGCACCGTCTCCCGCCGGGCCATGGACGGAAGTTCCCGGGCCGGTGGTTCGTGGGCCGCACGCTCTGGGTGGAACGGGCGAGGCGAAGTTTTTCCGATTGGCGCGGTAGCCGGCGTTTCGTGCGCTGCCACGAACGGCACCTGAAGCTCACCGTTTCCCGGCAGGGCGGAGGAATTCCTTGAGGTATCGACCGGTGTGCGAGGTGCGCACCTTGGCGACGTCTTCCGGGGTCCCTTCGGCGATGATGTGGCCGCCGCCCGCTCCACCCTCAGGGCCAAGGTCGATAACCCAATCGGCTTCGGCGATGAGGTCCAGGTTGTGTTCGATCACGATGACCGTGTGTTCCGCATCGACGAGTCGTTGGAGGACCTCCACCAGACGACGCACGTCCTGGAGGTGGAGACCGATGGTCGGTTCCTCGAGGATGAAGAGGTCCCGGCGGGCACCTCCGCGATGTCCACGCGCCGGCAAGCCCTCGGAAGGGCTGGGCTTCAGTCCGGTGAGGAGGTGCGAGACAAGCTTGATGCGTTGGGCTTCACCGCCGCTCAGCGTGGGGCTGGTCTGTCCCAGGCGGAGGTAGTCGAGACCGGTGTCGCGCAAGGCTTCGAGCGGACGCCGCATCTTCGGGTGTGCGGCGAAGTACTCGATGGCTTCGGCAACGGAAAGGTCGAGGACGTCGGCGATGGATTTTCCGTTCCAGCGCACGTCGAGGGTTTCCGGGTTGAAGCGCCGGCCGCGGCAGGTGTCGCAACGCACCTGGGCTGGGGGCAGGAAGTTCATCTCCAGCGCGATGAAGCCGGTTCCCTCGCACTGTGGGCAGCGTCCTTGGGTGGAATTGAAACTGAATCTGCCGGGCCCGTACCCTCGCAGGCGGGATTCAGGGGCCGAGGCAAACAACTCGCGGATGTGGTCAAAGAATCCGACGTAGGTCGCGGGCGTTGAACGCGGGGTGCGGCCGATGGGGGATTGGTCCACTTCGTGGACGGCGGTGAGTTCCTCGAATCCGGTGAGGCGCGTGCGGCCTTTGGCTGCCTTTCCCTTGGCGAGGGCCTCGGTGACGGCGGGAAAGAGGCAATCCTTCACGAGCGTGCTCTTGCCCGATCCGGAGACGCCGGTGACAACGGTAAAGCGGCCGAGCGGGAAGCGGCCGGTGACATCCGAGAGGTTATGGAGCCCGGCGTGATGGAGCGTGAGCCACCCGGCTTTTGCGGTGGCATCCACGGGACGGCGCGTGCCGCGCGCGGGATGGCTTGGACGGTCCCGGAGACAAGCCCCGGTGATGGAGGTGGGATGCTGGCTCAGTTCGGCGAGTGTTCCTGCGGCCACGATCTCACCTCCGCGGACACCGGCCCCGGGCCCGAGGTCGATGATGTGATCCGCACGTCGCATGGTTTCCTCGTCATGTTCGACGACGACCAAGGAGTTGCCGCGATCCCGGAGGCGTGCGAGGGCGTCCAGGAGTTGGTCGTTGTCGCGGCTGTGCAGGCCGATCGTGGGTTCGTCGAGGACGTACAGGACGCCTGAAAGGTTGGAGCCCAATTGGGCGGCGAGACGGATGCGCTGTGCCTCCCCGCCAGAAAGGGTCGTGATGGAGCGGCCGAGTTGAAGGTAGCCAAGCCCGACCTCGCAAAGGAATCGGAGGCGTTCCCTGATTTCAGGTAGGATGTCGCGGGCAATGACGGCGCTGCGGTCGGACGCTTTCACCCGGTCAGCCCAGGCAAAGGCCTCGGAGACCGTGGTGGAGGCAAAGGCGTCGATGTTGGGCTCTTCGGAGAGGGTGGATTTCGGGGATGCCTTGGACACCGGAACGCAGAGAGGCAGGCGGACCGCGCGCGCGTCCGGGCGCAACCGACCACCGAGGCACTCCGGGCAGGTCTCGCGGTTGCCCTCGGCCCAGCGCCACCAGTTCTCCTCGACGGCGTCGGCGTTGGCTCCGCGGTCGACGTCAGGCAGGTGGAACAGTTCACCGAACCCGCGGCATCGAAGACACCAGCCCTGGCTGGAATTGTAGCTGAAGTTCTTGGGATCGAGCGGAGCGAAGCTTTTCCGGCATTTTGGGCAGGCCCGATCCGTGGAGTGCACGGTCAGCTCGGCCTTCCCATCCATGGCCATCAGGACGCCGTTTCCGGCGGTGAGCGTAGTCTCCACGAGTTTGCGGAGGTCGTCGTCTGGGGTTGCTCCGCGTTTCACCTCCCCGATCACCACTTCGATGTCGTGCTCCTTGAAGCGGTCGAGGCGGATGAAGCTGGCCGTCGGGACGAGTTCACCGTCGATCCGGAGGACGTCGTACCCATTGCGTGTGGCCCAGCTCAGGATCTCAAAATGGAACCCCTTTCGGTTGCGGACCATGGGGGCGAGCAGACTGAGCCTTCCGCGCTTCCGGGATTCCGAACAGAGTGTGGCCAGGATTTCATCGCGGGTCTGGGCAGCGACCGGGACGCCGCAGTCCGGGCAGTGCTGGACGCCGATCCGTGCAAAAAGGAGGCGCAGGAACTGGTACACTTCCGTGACGGTCGCAACGGTACTCTTTCCGCCGCCACGCGAGGTGGTCTGCTCGATGCTGACGGTGGGTGGGAGCCCGCTGATGCGATCCACCTCGGGCCGGGCCATCTGCTCGACGAATTGACGGGCATAGGCGCTCATCGAGTCGAGGAAGCGACGCTGTCCCTCGGCGAACAACAGGTCGAAGGCGAGCGTGCTCTTGCCGCTGCCGCTCACGCCGGTGACGACGACGAACTTCCCGCGGGGGATGTCCACCGAGATGTCCTTGAGGTTGTGTTCGCGGGCTCCGCGCACCTCGATGGCATCCGTTCCGGCAAATTCCTCTGGTTGATTCCGCACGACGCACGATTCACCCCAGCGGCGTTTCCGGCAAGCAGCGGCCGTGTCGGTCCTGTGTGCCGGGCGCATTTTGGTACTGCCCCCTTTTGGAAAGGATTCGGGGCGGCGATGTCCTCATCGCCATTGGGAATGGCTTTGGAACGGCGACGAGGACGTCGCCACCCCGTTGCATGGGGGCAGTGTCAAGATGCGCCCCCTGTGCGCCTTCACGCCCAAGCGAACACCCGTTGTGGTGACGCCAGCGCTGACGATGCGGCGACGATGTCGCGGTTGTCCTGGAGCCATCTGCGGTGGCGGCAGTGTCACGAATCGTCAACAAAAAGCCTTGGTCCGGCCTTTGTGTTGACATCAATCATCGGATGTAGACGGTGGCCCGATTCCGTCCTGTGGCAGGCCTTTATGCCGTCCTGTCGGTGTGACGGGAACTACTGATATGAAGACATCACCCACCCATCCGCTGCTTCGCTCGGCGCTCCTGCTGCCAGCGATCCTCGCCGCGCTTTCGATGCGCGCGGACTATCCCACGGCCGTCCTCACTGACCGCCCCGACGGTTACTACCGCCTCAACGACTCCACGGTTCGCACGGCGATCAACATCAACAGTGGCAGTCTCGGTGCGGCGGCCAACGCCACCAATGACCTGCCCACGGGCGTGGTCCGCTCTGTGCCCGGTGCCATTGCCGGTGATTCCAGCCGTGCGTCCTTCTTCGATTTCACGACACGGACCTCGGTGCCCTTCAATGCGGCCCTGAACCGGCCCGCCAACCAGCCGTTCACCGTCGAGGCCTGGTTCCTGCCGTCATCGGACCAAAGCGGCAACGGAATGTCGCCTGTGGCCAATCGCTGGACCCAGGGTGGCCCCCGTCAGGGATGGGTGATGTTCCAGCGGCGTCCGAGCGCGGACAACACCAGTTCGGAATCCGGGTTGGGCTGGAATTTCCGCATGTACAGCGGCGTCGATACGAGCACGGCATTGGACGTCCAGAGCGGTGTGCCTTTCACGCTGGGTAAGTGGCAGCACGTGGTGGTGGTTTATGAACCCGTGGGGGATGCCGGCGTGGGCAGCACCTTGAAGATGTACATCGATGGTGTGCTCGCCAATACCAAGACCTGGGAGAACGACACGAAGCCCGGCTACGGTCCCTGCACCGATGATCATGATCCTTCGCAAGCCGTGAACGGCCAGCCCGGGTTGGCGCTCGGAAATTACAACAACGGCAACGGCAACGCGGAGAACCGGGGCGCGGTCAATCCGTGGTTTGGCGCTGTCGATGAGTTCGCCTACTACCCGGCGAAGCTCTCCGATGCGCAGATCCTCGCGCATTACCAGAACGGCACGAACGCAAGCCGCACGACGCCTTACGCCACGCTGATCCAGTCGGATGCCCCCAGTCTCTATCTCCGCCTCGGCGAGACGGCCCCGGGCTCCAGCGGCGTCATCAACGTGGGTGACACACGTGCCGCCACTCATGGCACGGCGTCCTCCGAGGTGCGGTACTCCGCCCCCGGCGCATTGGTTGGACGGCCTGAAGACCGCTCGTTGGTCTTCCACAGCCGCAATGGAAATTCGCCCATTTCGATCCCCTTCAGCGAGGCCAACAACCCGAATGCGGGTGTTCCTTTCACGTTGGAGGCCTGGCTGCGTCCGACCCGCGATCGTCAGGGCGGGCAGGCACCCATCGCCAACCGTATGGTGGGTGGCACTGGACGCACGGGTTGGGTGATCTTCCAGCGCAACCCGAACGAGTCCTATCCCGCCAGCGAAGGACTGGGATGGAACTTCCGGATGTACACGGGCAGCGGCAATTCTGGGCAGGATGTGCTGACCAGGGTGCCGTATGTGGTTGGACGCTGGCAGCACCTGGTGGTGACCTGGGAACCACAGGTCGACAACGGGGATCCGGGCGGCAACGGCAATCAGCAGTTCCAGGGCATCCTGACAGCCTATGTCGACGGCGTGCAGGTTGATCGCAACGAGAATGCGCTCTACGCGGCAAACCGTGCGGTTCCCGAGGACGGTCAGGGAACGCCTCCGGGAACGCCCTCGGACATCGGTATCGGCGGGTACAACGCTGCCTCCGGACTGGGAAACAACGCGTACGAGGGCGGCGTTGACGAGTTGGCGATCTACAACAACTACGTCCTCAAGCCCGAACAGATCCTCGCGCACTACCAATCCGGCACGAATGCCCGACCGGACGTGAATTACGAGACCCTGGTCTACACCGCGGCCTTCGACGTGGCGAACTCGCCCGACCAGACCCGCGAGCGCGCCACGCTTCCCGCGACCTACCTGCGTTTCAATGATGCCGCTCCCGCCCCTGTGGCCAACAGTGGCACGGTCGGTGCCGTTGCCGACGGCAGTGTC
Source organism: Verrucomicrobiales bacterium (assembly GCA_027489875.1). Classification (GTDB taxonomy): domain Bacteria; phylum Verrucomicrobiota; class Verrucomicrobiia; order Limisphaerales; family UBA9464; genus UBA6176. Next base: position 6,291 of record JAIXZE010000215.1, on the reverse strand, counting down.
GTGAACGGCTTGAACGACGCGGTCGGTCCCGTGGGGCCCGGCATTGCGGCCGGCAACACCGCTGTCGCGATCGGTGCGCGGAACTTCGTTTCGCTCAACAATCCGGCCCCGCTCGACATCACCGGCCAGATCACCCTCGAGGCCTGGATCAAGCCCGAGGCGACGCAGGAGAACGTGGCCCGCATCGTTTCGCACGGGCCAGCCATTCCCTCGGACTTCAACGTCGCGGAACGCGGGATCACCCTCGCGGGTTCCCTGTTGCTGCCGAATGAGGTCTCCCTCCGCATCGAGGCCGGGACCGAGTACGTGGTGGGGTCGGTGGACGAAACCGGATTCCATGGAACACGGGCTTCCGTTGGATCGGACCTCGGTTCCGGCCAGTGGGTCCATCTCGTCGGCACGTACGACGGGGCGACTTGGCGTCTGTTCCGCAACGGCGTGCAGATCGCGAGCACGGCCGATGCGAAGGGTGCCGTCTCTTCCCCGGACGGTGACTGGGCCATTGGTTCCACCGGAAGCGGTTGGGCGGAGAACTTCGCTGGCGGCATCGACGAAGTGGCCATCTATCGTCGGAGCCTCTCGGCGGCGCAGGTGAAGGCGCACTTCGATGCGGCCACCTCGGCAGCGATCTCCGATCTTGGGTTCGCACGCACGGCGGCCGGATTGCGCCTGACCTGGACGGGCGGAACGTTGCAGTCCTCGGACACGTTCAACGGTGGTTTCTCGGATGTCGCCGGGGCGGCGAGTCCGTTGGAAGTGCCGGCCAGCGGTGTCGCGAAGTACTATCGGTTGCGCCAGTAATCCCGCGCATTCCCGAGGGGAATCTCCCCCGGAAAGTCAACGAGCCCCGTTCCACCCCGTGTGGAACGGGGCTTTGTCGTTTTTTGTCCTGCCTGCGCAATCGTGGATCAGGTGAAGATTCCTCATGGAAAACCGCAAAATAGGGTGTGCACGGTTTCTTCGAATGGAGCGCTAAATCGTACCAGAGGGGGGATGTCCGTTGACTCGCCGTCAATGGACCGAAAGATGGCGACGTTAGTTCACGGGAAAATCACTTTCCGAAGTTGAACCGACCTTTGGATCGCTCCAGCCCCCAAGGTTCGAGGGATCCACGCGGCCGATTCAGCGTCGGTTGAGGGAAACAGGGGACCGCCACTCGGCCCCTGAGCGCCGTGAGCCCACGAAGATCCCATGAAAATCCAACTGAGAAGACTGACCGGGATGGTCGCGCTGGTCGCCAGCGTTGCCACCGCCGTGCGAGCGGATTATCCCTCCACGGTTACCAGCCTCGGCCCTGTCGCCTATTGGCGCCTTGGCGAGACCGTTCAACCACCCCCAGCCGATGTGGCTTTCAACATCGGTTCGCTGGGTGACTCCGCCTTGGGTTACTACCTTGGCACGGCGGTGCATCCCAGCACTCCTGGAGCGCTCGCTGGGACCACGGAATCGGCAGCATCGTATGACGCCACGGCGAACTGCCAGACGTTGGTGCCGTTCGTTCCGGGGATGCATCCGGCGGCGCCGTTCACTGTCGAGGCCTGGTTGAATCCCGGCGTCGCGCTCGAAGGTGGCGCGCTGACCTGCCCGCTTTCTGCGGGTGCGTTTGGAGCTCCCCGCTCGGGATGGCTCATTTACCAGTCGGCCACCGGCTGGAACTTCCGTATGTACAACCAGAATGGGTTGGCGACCTCCGTGAACATCACGGGTGGCACCGCTCCCAGCCCCGGCACCTGGTACCACGTTGTCGCCACCTATGACGGTGCGATGGCGAAGTTGTTTGTGAACGGTGCGAAGGCCGCCGAAGTGGCCCAGACCAGCTACGTCCCGGGTCAGTCGGGTGGTTTTGCCATCGGCGCTCGCGCCGACGGCGCGTTCTGGTGGAATGGTTCGGCCGACGAAGTCGCCCTGTATCCCACGGCGCTCTCCGATGCCGAAATCGCGGCGAACTACGCCAATGGCAGCTCGACAACTCCGACGACTCCTTATCAGAACCTGGTGACGGCCAAGAATCCCTTGGCTTACTACCGGTTGAATGAAGGGCCTTACACGCCTCCGACCACCGTGCCGGTGGCCGTGAATTCCGGCAGCGCCGGTGCGTCATTCGACGGTTCCTACAACCCCGGCATGCGTGCCGGTGCGGACGGTCCCAAGCCCCCTTCGCAGTCGGGTTTCCCGGCGGGCAACGTCGGTGGCGGTTTCAATGGTTCCGCCGGCTTTGTCGGCACGCCGCTCGCGATGAATGACCTCACCGAGTTCTCCGTGGTCGGCTGGATCCGCCGCGGCGCGATCAAGAGCGGTCGTGGTGGTTACTTTGGTCAGAATGACCTCTTCGAATTCGGTGACGCCGACAACGGCACGAACATCGAGCTCTGGACAAGCGCCCGTGGTCAGATCAAGGCACCGTTCCCGTTCGCTGACGACCAGTGGGGCTTCTTTGCTGTTACCGGCAACGAGAACAGCTTGGTTGTCTACGCCAACGGCGTGGAGATCGGCCGCCTGACCGGTCCGATCACCAGCTACGGCACCAGCGGCTTCTTCTTCAACATCGGCGGCGGCGGCATCTTCAACAGCGGGGGCGATTTCTTCCGCGGCAACATCGACGAAGTGGCCTTTTTCACCACGGCACTGACGGCGGCGCAGGTCCAGTCCCTGTATTTCTCCGCGGAGACGGCTCCAACGATCACGCGCCGGCCGGCGGCTCCTGCCCGCACGCTCATGGCGGGCAACACGCTCGCGATGAGCGTTGCCGCAGTTGGCAATCCTCCCTTGACCTATACCTGGACCCGCAACGGCACGCCCATCAGCGGCCAGACGTCCGCCTCGCTGAGTTACCCCGGTCTCACCCTGGGTGATGCGGGCGCTTACTCTGTCGTCATTTCCAATCCTTACGGATCCACCACCAGCGCTCCCGTGAACATCACGGTGACTGCGCCGGATGCAACAACTCCGGTGGCGCAGTATGCCGCGGGCATGGATACCCTCGACAAGGTCAAGATCTGGTTCTCCGAGTCCATGGATCCCGTGTCTGCCTCGAACCCGGCGAACTACAACATCCCGGGTCTCGCCATCACCGCTGCGGCGTTGTCCGCCCCGGCCGGCACCCCGGGTGACAATTTCGTCATCCTCACCACCGCGAAGCAGACCCCTGGCACCACCTACGCGTTGACCATCACCGGGGTGAAGGATCAGGTTGTCCCGTCGAGCACCGTGGCCAACACGACCTTGGCGTTCAGCTCCTGGGCGCTCTTGCAGGGCGGCATCCGCTTCGAGCACTACGACAACATCGCCGGCGCGGCAGACGCTGGCATCACGGCCGGCCTTTCGGACCCGCGCTACCTCGCCGGAACCCCGACGACCCTCGGAACCATCACCGGTCGGTTCGACACCCGCACGGTGTTCCCGACGGACGTCAACGAGAACTACATGGCGAAGATGTCCGGCTTCATCACCCCGACGGAAACGGGTGATTACTACTTCTTCGTTGCCTCCGACGACGCCTCCCGCGTGTACCTGAGCAACAACGATGTGATGCCGGATCCGGCCACGGCCACGCCGATCGCCTACGAGCTCGGCTGCTGCGGCAGCTTCTTCGAACCCGATTCGGGTGACACGGCCACGACGGCGACGCCGATCCGCCTGAACGCGGGCCAGAGGTACGCGATCCTCGTCTTCCTGAAGGAAGGCGGCGGCGGCGACTGGCTGCGTCTCGCCTGGCGCAATGCTAATGACGCCACCCCGGCTACCGAGCTGCAGCCGATCCCGGGCCAGTTCCTCTCGACCTACGTCGATCCGAACGCGGACGTGGCCTTTACGACCCAGCCGAGCAACCAGACGGCGGTCCTTCCCGGTGTGGCCACTCCCTTCGCCAATCAGTCGTTCACGGCTGGTGACGGTGGGTTCACGGTGGTGAACACGGAGACCCCGCCCCCCGGACCGTTCATGTATGACGCCGGCGCCGGCGTCTGGTACGCCGACGGCGCTGTGGACGGCTGCGGTGGTCCTTACAACTCGCAGCTCAGCAGCCCTGAGTACACCGTGCCCGTCACCCAGAGCGTAACGCTCACCGTGACGCACCGGTATTCCTTCGAGGGTGATCGTTGGGACGGCGGCCAGATCCGGATCAGCAAGAACGGCGGTGGCTACACCAACATTCCTGCCGAGAACTTCACGGCCAACGGCTACGCGACCGGCACCATTCAGGGTAGCGGCATCCTGAACGGCCAGCGCGCCTTCAATGCAGACTCCCCGGGTTACACCGACGGGACCTTCATCACCACGACGGCCATCCTTGGAAACTTCACCACGGGCGACAAGATCTCCGTCCAGTTCCTCGGCGGTTGGGATGATTGCTCGACAGGCAAGACGCCGTCCTGGGTCATCAAGGACCTGAAGCTGTCCTACAGCTCCGCCCCGCAGAACGTCACGTTCACCTCGGCCGCGACGGTCAAGCGCCAGGGAAATAATGTTCCGTTCACCTATCAGTGGCAGCGCAATGACGGCGCTGGCTACCTCGACATCACCGGTGCGACCGGTGCGACCTACAGCTTCTTCCCGACGGTGGCTGCCGACCTGGCAGCGACCTTCCGGGTCGTTGTGGGTGTGCCGGGCAAGTACGTCCCGAGCGCTGAGGTTCGCGTCGTTGGGCCCCGGCCCACGCTCAGCGTGGGTGCCAATGGTGCCAATGTCGTCGTGACCTACACGGGCACGCTCCAGTCCGCGACCTCGATCACCGGTCCGTTCTCGAACGTGTCCGGTGCCGCGAGCCCGTACGTGGCTCCGGCGTCGGGTACCGGAAACCTGTACTTCCGCAGCGTGGAGTAAGCGCTCGGTAATGATTCAAGGCGGTCCGCTTCGGCGGACCGCCTTTTTTGTTTTCCGGGGTCGGTCATGATTGAAGGCCGCATGCCCCCACGCGGTGGAATCATGGACCAACGCCGGGTGAGGTCACCCGGCCTGCAGCCTCGTGGATTGAAGGCCGCGTGCCGCTACGCGGCGGGATCTGTACGCCGGAGGCGTTGGAGCGGATAGCCCCGGGTCGTGCGCAGCACGCACCCGGGGAATGGGGTGTCATTGGAATCCGTACCCCGGCAGGGGTGCGAAGATCCGGGAGGCTGCAACCCCTGCCGGGGTAGGGGGTTCCGAGGAGACCCAGGACCCGGGGTTGCTTCGCACCCCGGGCTACCTGCTCCAACGCCTCCGGCGTACCCCCATGAAGGTCATGGAGACCGGGACCTGGAAGCTGGCCTTTTTCAAGGCAACAGGACGTTCACGATCGCATTGCCGATTCCGATGAGGGCAGCACCGGAGATCAGGCCAGCACAGATGGGTTCACACCCTTCCACCCACGTCTCGTGTGCGCGGCTTCCGGGGGCGGGTTTCTGCCGTTCCTTCCACCAGAAGAAGAACGCCCCCACCCACATGGTGAAGGTCGCCTCGGGAGGAAGGACAACGCCCAATCCCATGGAGACCGAGGAAATGGGAAACCGGCCCTTGGTGCGGATCCGGAGGATCTCGAAGACCAGCGCAGCCACCGCCGCAACGATCATCGAGACGATGGCCGATGGCGCGAGATTGCTGACACCGCGCGCGATGAGATCGGCCACGCCCTTCCACTGCAGCGCCGCAGGCATGGCGAACTGATCGGTGACGAGGGTTTCGGTCGAGCGGACACCGGCCTTGTTGGGCGGGAGGAAGAGGAGGAAGAACAAGGGCGTGGCCGCCACGGCACCGGCGACGATCCCGATCACATGGCCGATGGCTTGCTGGCGGGGTTTGGCTCCGAGCATGTAACCGGGCTTGATGTCGGAGAGCAGGTTGGCGGCGTTCGAAGCGACCTCTGCGGTCATGCCCGCCGGGATCAGGTTGCTGGCGGGATTGGACCGATCAATCCCGCCCATGGTGAACTGGGTGATCTTCGCGAGCGAACCCGTGGGTGTCCACGAGGTCAGAGCCATGGAGTTCGTGCAGATCACTGTCAGCACGATGATGAGGGGCAGCGACAGGAAACCCAGCAACCATGGGACGCCAAAGAACGCATGGCTCACCCAGACGCCGAGGAACCCGAAGAGCGGCACGCCGACATACGACATCCACAAGGGCAGTTCGATGTCCTTGAGGACGTCCGATTCCGCTCCTGCGGGGACCTTGGGTTTCGGCCGGAACGCAGCGAGGGCGGCCTTGAAGAGGTCGGGCTTGGCAAAGAGTGAGACCAAGGATCCCACGACCATCATGGCCACGCCCCACCAGAGGGACCATTGGTTGACGATCTCGGGACGCGAGATCTGGACAACG
>JAIXZE010000340.1 GCA_027489875.1 Verrucomicrobiales bacterium | reverse complement strand
CCATCACAACGCCCCTTTCCCCGGGTGCGTGCTTCGCACGACCCGGGGCTATCGGCTCCCATCCCTCCGGGATGCCCTCACGCCGGAGGCGTGGGAGCGGGTCCGGCATCGATGGGACACGGCAATCACCCAGGGCGACGAGGACGTCGCCACCCCTTGCTGACAAAGCCCGCAACCCATCGGGATCGGCCAGTTTACTTGCCAGCGGCCTTCTTGAGGGCTTCCTGCTGGACGTTCCACTGCGCGACCAGGTCGTTGTACCTCTTCAGTTCCTCATCACGGCGGGCAGACAGTTCATTGAATCGCTCGACCGCCTTGTTGCGCTCCTCGGCCACCCGCCGGAGGTCGGCGTTCAGCTTGGAAATCTGCTCGTTGGCACGTTCGGTGTTGCCGTTGACGCGATCCAGGGCCTCCTTGAACGCCGCCGTCTGCTTCGCGAGACGTTCGACCTCCTGCTTCGCCGCCGCCGCTTCCGCCTTCAGCGTACTTGCCTCGGCATTGTGTTTCTCAACGGTCCGGAACAGTTCGGTTCGTTCGGATTCGATCCGCTGGATCTCCTGCTGGAAACGCTGGCCCTGGGCTTCGGCAGTGGCCTTTTCCTCCGCCACCTTGAGCTTCTCACCCTCCAACGATTCCACCCGCTGTCGCAAGCGGGTCTCCCGGACCCACTGGAAGGCGCACAACCCGCACAGGCCAAGGGCCAGTGCCACCAGCAACGAGACCGCTGCCGATGCCTGCTGAAACCTTGAACCGTGGCGCACGTTCATGACGCGGACTCCCTCACCGATGCCCACACTGCGCCTCATGCCGCATCGCGTGATCCAACAACACCAGGGCGGACATCGCCTCCACCATGGGCACGGCCCGCGGAAGAACGCACGGATCATGCCGGCCACGTCCCTTGAGCGTGGTGTTGGCGTACTGGACATCCACCGTGTCCTGCTCGTGCATGACCGTCGCCACCGGCTTGAACGCCACGCGGAAATAGATCGTTTCCCCGTTCGAAATCCCGCCCTGCACCCCGCCGCTCCGGTTCGTCACGGTCCGGACCTTTCCGGCCTCTGCACGGAACGCGTCGTTGTGCTCCCGGCCGGTCAGGGTCACCCCGGCAAAACCGGAGCCAATGTCGAATCCCTTGCTGGCAGGCAGGCTCATCATCGCCTTCCCGAGGTCGGCCTCCAACCGGTCGAACACCGGTTCCCCCCAGCCCACCGGGACCCCTCGCAGGACGCCCATCACGATCCCGCCCACGCTGTCCCCCGCCGACCGGTGTTCCTCGATCAACTCCACCATCTTCGCCGCAGCCACCGCGTCCGGACACCGCACGATGTTCGATTCGATGGCCTCCGAGGACACGGTCTCGGGATCCACCGTGACCGAAAGGTGTTTCACCTGGGTCACGCAGGCGAGGACCTCGACACCCCACCGCTGCCGCAAAAGCTTCTTGGCAATCGCTCCCGCCGCCACGCGCCCGATCGTCTCGCGCGCACTCGTCCGTCCGCCGCCGGGCCATGCCCGATGGCCGTACTTGGCGTGGTAGGTGTAGTCAGCGTGGGAAGGCCGGAACTTCACGGACATCTCGTTGTAGGCCTCCGACCGGAAATCCTCGTTCCGGACCATCATGCTGATCGGCGTGCCCAGCGTACGCCCCTCGAAGACCCCACTGAGGATCTGCACGGTATCCGACTCCTTCCGCGGGGTCGTGATGCTCGATTGCCCCGGCCGGCGCCGATCGAGATCGGGTTGCAGGTCCGCCTCGGAGAGTTCCAGCCCCGGCGGACAACCGTCCACCACCACGCCGACGCCCCCGCCGTGGGATTCGCCCCAGGTGGTGATCCGAAACACGTGTCCGAATGTGTTGCCCATGTCGGGCCATCATGCGTGGACAGGACCGCGGGAAAAAGAGCGAAGACGCCAACCCCGGGCGCAACTTGAGGCTGCCGTCGCCTCCAGCGGGGCGGCGATGTCCTCATCGCCGAGAGAAAGACTTTGGAACATGTAGGCCGCGTGCCCCCACGCGGCGGGATCATGGCGATGTCTTCGTCGCCCAGAGAAAAGCTTTGTAGCGGCGACGAGGACGTCGCCACCCCGTTCCGGGCGGGGGCCGTCCCGAGAGGCAGCGGCCCACCCGATCACTTCGCCCGGCCCTGCCGCCACTTGTCGAGGCCGACCGCCAGCACGATGACCGAGCCGATGATGATTTCCTGCACGTAGTTCGCCCATCCCAGCTGGGACGTGCCATTCCGGAGCAACGCCATCAGCAACGCCCCCACGATGGCCCCGAGGATACTGCCACTGCCTCCGGACAACGAAGCACCGCCGATCACGACGGCTGCGATGATGTCCAGTTCCAAGCCCACAGCGACCGTGGGATCGCCCTGCGTGAGCCGCGACAACTGCATGACGCCCGCCACGCCGAAGAAGAATCCGGCCAGCGCGTACACCGCCACCTTCACCGATCGGACCCGGACGCCGCAGAGACGGGCCGTGGATTCATTGGACCCCACCGCCACCACATGACGTCCGAACACCGACTGCCGCAGCACGACCGCGGTCACCGCTGCCAGCACAAGCATGATCCAGACGCCGTGCGGCAGGGGAAACAGCGTCTCGGGGGAATGAACCTTCATGACCGCGGAAATCCCGGAATCGTTGGGAATGCTGATCGCCTGGTTCTTGCCCAGCCACTTTGCGGCACCGCGGACGATGCTCATCGAGCCCAGCGTCACGATGAAGGGCAGCAACCGGAATCCGGCGATCGCCCCTCCGTTCAGGAGGCCGATACCCACACCGGCCGCCACCGCCAGAAGCACCACCACCACCGGCGAGGAACCGGCCACGATCAGCCGTGCCCCCAGCACCGAGCAAAAGGCCACCAGCGAACCGGCGCTCAGATCAATGCCGCCCGAGACAATCACCAGCGTCATTCCCAGCGCTCCGATCCCGACCACCACCGTCTGGACGAGCACGATCTTGAGGTTGCCCGGCTTGAAGATGCTTTCACGGGCCGGATCCCCGAATTCATCGCGCGCGAACGCGAAGAAGAGGCAGACCAGGACCAACCCCAGAAACGGGCCGCCCACCTGCACCCATCGCCTCAACTGCGCCTTGAATCCCACGCTTTCGGTTCCCGACATGTTCAAAGTTCCCTTTCGTCCGCGCCTGTTGCTTCGCCTTCCGCCGACTGCCCGATCGCCGCCGAAATCAGGGCGTGTTCGTTCCACTCCGCCGCCGGCTTCACCGCGACCACTTCACCCCGGCAACACACGGCAATGGTATCGCACACGCCCAGCAACTCGGGGATGTAGGAACTGACCAGCACCACTGTCTTGCCCTGTTCCGCTGCCCGCCCGATACGGCGGTAGATCGAAGCCTTCGATCCGACGTCGATGCCCCGGGTCGGCTCGTCGAGGAGGAGCAGTCGGGCCTGATGATAGAGCAGGCGACCGAACGCCACTTTCTGCTGATTCCCTCCGGAGAGTTCACCCACGGGCTGCAGCGCCCCTTGCGCTCGGACATCCAGCCGTTCCATCCAATCGAGCGCCATGTGCTGCTCCGCCCGCAACCGCAGGAACCCGCCGCGCGAGATCGGTTCAGGACGCGTGATCAGGAGGTTCTCGGCGATGCTGCGGTTCAACAGCAGTCCCTCGCGTTTACGGTCCTCGCTGAGCAACGCCATGCCCCCGCGCAACTGCTTCCGCGGCGACCAACCGGTGACGTCCATGCCTCCTACGTGCGCCGTCCCTGATTCGACCTCATCCAGGCCGAACAGTGCCCGCAAGGTCTCCGTACGGCCCGCCCCGATCAGACCGAACAGACCGAAGATTTCGCCTTCGCGGACCACGCAACTCATCGACCGCGGCTTCGGTCGTCCGGCGAGACGGCGCAATTCCAGCAGCGGTCCCTGGATGGTGTGGGGGGTGCGAGGATACAACTCGTTCACCTCACGGCCGACCATCATCCGGATGATCTCGCGCATCGGAATCGTGGTCAGGTCCCCGGCCCCCACCGATTCACCATCCCGCAGGACCACATAATCCGAACACACCCGCTGGCACTCCTCCAGGAAGTGGCTGATGTAAAGAATGCTCACCCCACGCGCCCGCAACCGGTCGAGGACGGCGTACAGGTGCTCCACATCGACACCCGTCAGCGAGCTGGTCGGTTCGTCGAGGATCAGGACCCGGGGTTCGTGCACGAGCGCCCGCGCAATCTCCACCAACTGTTGCTGGGCAATCGTGAGGGCGGAGACGGGAGCGGACGGTGAGATGGACGTGTGCAGGTCCGCCAGGACCTTCCGTGCCTCCTCACGTCGCCGCCGGCGATCGAGCAATCCCCAGCGCGAGGGCTCGACCCCAAGCACGATGTTCTCTTCGACGGTCAGGTGGGGAGCGAGGTTGAGCTCCTGATAGATCATCGCAACGCCACGCCGCCGCGCTTCCAACGGATCCGATGGCGCGTAGCGTTCCCCGTCGAGTTCCATGGTGCCCGCATCGGGGGCGTGCGCACCGCTCAGCACCTTCATGAGGGTGCTCTTGCCCGCCCCGTTCTCCCCGATCACCGCGAGCCCGGCTCCAGCACGCGCCGACAAGGAAACGCCCTTCAATGCCTGGGTGGCACCAAAGGACTTCCGGATGCCATTCAGGCGAAGTCGCATGTCGGTCGAAGCTGAGACCAAGGTCGAAGCCTACTCGTCGAGGTACTGCTTCAACGGCGGATTCAAAAGCTCGTCGATCTCGGGCTGCTTCATGTTTTCCTTGGTCGCCACCGAGACCCCGGTGTCGACCCGCTTCTCCACCGGCTTGCCCTGGAGGTGCCGGACCATCGTCACCACCCCGAGATATCCCATGCGGAGCGGGTTCTGGACGACCAATGCCTGGACGTCGCCCCCTTGCAGATCCCGGACGGACTGCGTCCCGGCATCGAAGCCCACGACCTTCACCTTGCCCCCGGCAAGGCCACGGTCCTGAAGCGCCTTGGTCATCCCGACGGTCACCGCCTCGCACGGACAGAACACGCCCTGGATCTTGGATCCATACCGGTTCAGGAGGTTCTGCGCCGCCTGATACGCCAGTTCCCGCGTGGCACCGGAGTACTGGTCCGCCGAAACGATCTTGATTTCCGGATGCTTCTGGATCGCGTCGAGGAAACCGGCTTCGCGGGCTTCGGTGCTGGCGCTGCCCACCTGGTAGCGGAGCAGCAGGACACTGCCCTTGCCACCGAGAAGCTTCACCAGATGTTCCCCGCCCATCTGCCCGCCCTTGAAGTTGTCGGTGGCCACGAAGCTCACCTGCTTGTCCGACTTCAGGTCCGAATCGATCACGACGGTTGGCACGCCGGCCTGCTTGGCACTAGCCACGGGATTCACGAGCGCCTGCGAGTCCAGCGGTGCCAGCACGATCCCGCTGACGCGGCGGGAGGTGAAGTTCTCGACCACCTGGATCTGCTGGTCGCGGTCGTCTTCACGCAGGGGTCCCTTCCAATAGATCCGGACCTTGGTCCCCTCCTTTTCCAGTTCCCGCTGCGCCTTCACGGCACCGGCATGGATGGATTTCCAGAACTCATGCGTGGTGCCTTTCGGGATCACTGCCAGCGTGTACGAGTCCGCAGCGCGGACCACCAAGGCGCAGCACGCCACAGCCATGGCCATCAACAGGGGCTTCATGCCGAAATCCTACGGCAGGCCCGGCCCCATCGCCAAGAACGCCGAACGGCAAAGTTTTCAGCCGGCGTACCCCTCCCCGGGATCAGTCCCGCCGGCGCGGCAATTCATCCATGAACTGCACCCGCAACCGGGGCTTTTCCTCGGCAAGCGGGTTCAACGATTCGAGTTCGCGGATGGCCGGCTGCCCCCGGAGCCACACCGCGGTGGACAGCACGCAGGCCCCGACCACCATCAGGATCCCGGCAGCGATGTATCGTGACCAACCTCCGTGCTCCATCACCAGCCATCCCGCCACCAGGACCAACAGGACATCCGCCACCAACGCCCCCGCCAGCGCCCATCGGGGAAAGGGATGCGGCCCGTCCTCCACCGACACCGGTGCCGGCATCACCAACTCCTTGCCATCCGTTCCGCGCAGGAGCAATTGAACCCCTGCGGGATCGCTGGCCGGTTCTCCGGCGATGGGCGCGCGCCCTCCCGCCCCGTTCAGGAGGCTGCTCAATCCACGACCTAACACCGGCTTCGACATGGGGGCGGGAGCTTTGGGTGGATGCAGCCTCCCATCAACAGCGAAGTCCGGGTCCAACGAGAATCCATTTGGACTCCAGCCACGCCACGGGGATCCTCCCGACATGGCCTCCACGCCGCTCACCGGCCTCACCGTCCTCGTCCTCGACGACGAAGCCCTCCTCCGTCGCCACATCGCCGCAACCCTGGAACGTCTCGGAGCCGACGTGTCCGTCGCAGACTCGGTCAACGCCGCCCGACGTCTGGCAAACGAGCTCAATTTCGATTTCGTCCTGCTGGATGTGAACCTGCCCGATGGTCTGGGAACGGACCTTCTCCGTGAAAAGGCCTTTGGCAGCCACACAGGAGCCATCGTCATGACCGCGGAGGGCGGCATCCGGGGAGCCATCGAAGCCATCCAACTGGGGGCCATTGATTATCTTACCAAGCCCTTCGATCCGGACGCCCTCGCCCTCACCCTCGCCCGGGCCCGCCGGAACCGGCAGTCGTCCCGCGCCGAGGAACACCGCCGCGGTGACGCCCCGGAACTTGGGTTCTTCTTCGGCGATCAGCTCAGCCCGCTGGAATCCCAGCTCCAACGCATCCTTTCCGCCGACCGCCGGTTGGAAACCAACCTCCCTCCCGTCCTCCTGCTGGGCGAAACAGGCACCGGCAAAACCACGCTCGCCCGCTGGCTCCACCAACGCGGCCCCCGCTCCGACGGTCCCTTCATCGAGGCCAATTGCTCCGCAATCCCCGATTCCCTGGCCGAATCCGAACTCTTCGGACACGAACGCGGGGCCTTCACCGACGCCCGTTCCACGAGGCTGGGCCTCTTCGAGGCGGCCATCGGCGGAACCCTCTTCCTCGACGAGGTCAATTCCCTCTCCACCAGCGTCCAGGGAAAGATCCTCACGGCGATCGAGGAACGCCGCATCCGCCGCGTCGGCGGCAATCATCTCATCCCCGTCGACGTCCGGGTCATCACGGCGGCCAACCGCGATCTCAAGTTGGCGGTGACGGAAGGAAAGTTCCGCGAAGACCTGTACCACCGCCTGGATCTTTTCCGGGTGGTGATCCCGCCGTTGCGGGAGCGCGGCGGCGACATCCTGCGCCTCGCCGAACATCTCATCCAGCGGGTCTGTCGACGCCAACGCCTCCCCGCCCGCCCCATCTCAATCCTGGGCGAGCGCCGCCTGCTGCATTACGGATGGCCGGGAAACGTCCGCGAACTGTCCCACGAAATCGAACGGGCGCTCGTCTTCGAGGACGGCCCGGCCCTCGAATTTCACTCGCTCCTGGGGGCCACCGCCGCCGCTCCCCAGCTTTCGACACCCGCTTCCGGCACATCCCCGCTGCGCTCCGAAGACTGGTTCAACCCGTCCTTCCGCTTCCCCGAATCCGGATTTTCCCTCGAGGACGCGATCCTCCACCTCATCCGGCATGCCCTCGCGCAAAGCGACGAGAACGTCTCCGCCGCGGCACGCCTGCTCGGGGTTTCCCGCGATTACCTCCGCTATCGCCTCGCGCCGCAGAAGCCGGCGACGGACGCGAAGCGCGGGGATCCCGACAGCACGCAATGAAGTTCCCGCGGCGGAGATTGGGGGAATATCCCCAACAGGAAAGCCAACCCCCGGGGCAAAGCCCCCGTTCGGCGCAAACCCCACACGGGATCCGAAGGAGATGAAGTCTCTAATAAAATCATAACAAGCCACTTACAACACAGACACCAACCCCCGCTCCTTGGCATCCAGCCTGCATTGGACATCATCAGGAATGGATCCAGCAGATCCGCAACATCGGTCCGCGATCGGTCCATCACGCAACGTTCAACCACAAGACTCCATGAACTCGTTCCGCAAGCTCACGTTCGCCCTCGCCGCCGCCGCGGCGGTCGCTTCCTTCTCCAGCGTCTTCGCCGGTGACCCGCCCGTCCGCCCGGAGCGTCCCGAACGCGGTGGCCGCCCGCCGCAGGTGGAAGTGCCCAAGCTCGGCATTCCCCGTAACGTCACCCTGCCCGATGACCTGAAGGCCCTCGTCGAGCAGTACCAGAACGCCGCCAAGAAGTTCGCCGAAGACCAGAAGGCACTCGTCGCCCAGATCAAGGGCGCCACGGACGAAGACAAGGCCAAGCTCAAGGAGCAGCTGAAGTCCAACCGCGAGAAGTTCCTTGATGACACCAAGCAGCTCCGCGCCGACATCCGCGAGCAGGTCCGCGATCTCCGCGCCAAGCTCAAGGAAAGCGGCCCCGCCGTGGACGGTGGCACCGAAGGCAAGGGCAAGGGCCGCGGCGGCCGTCCCTGAACCGTCCCATCCCGCCTGACGGGTTCCGAAAAGACCGGCGGCCAACTCGGCCGCCGGTTTTTTGGTGTCCGCCGCCATGAACCAGCTTTCACGCCGTTGGCCGCTTCCGCTCGCCTCTGGATTTCCCGCGTCCTCCAGGGCCGGGTTGATCGCGGCGGCCTTCCTGTGCCTCCCGCTCCAGACGCACCCGGGGGCCTTCGACCTGCCCGGCATCCGCGAGAACGAGGATTCCCTTGGCCTTTCCCTCTGGGACTCCCTGCTGACGATCAAGGCCGGCGGCGGCTACAAGGACAACCCGCTCCTTTCCCCCTTCACACCACTCGACACGCCCATCGTCACGGTCGGACTCGAGTATTTCCTGACCCGACTCCCGGTCGACGGGCACCAGTTCACGATCTTCTTCAGCGGGGACGAACGCCGCTTCGTCCAACCCGTGCGACCCGCTCCCGAGGTCGACGAGGCCAAGCATGAACTCGTCCTGCTGAGTCAGGCCTCCTATCGCTACTTTGGAAACCACCTGGTTTCCGGACTGACGTTCACCCACCTCCACGCCGCGCAGGTGTTCGACGCCTCGGAATTCGGCGGCCAACCGGGAACCATCCGGGCCTCCGGTCATGCCCTGATCCTCACCCCTTCGATCCGCTACCCCCTTCCCGGCCGCCTTTACCTTCAGGCCGAATACGTCCTCACCCGCCAACACTTCAAGGAACCCGTGTCGAGTTACTGGGAATTCGGACCGAAAGCCTCCGCCGGATGGCAATACCAGACGAACTCCAGCTTCGACCTCTCCTTCCAGTACATCGAGCGGCCCTTCGATACCCGCCAGCAAACCGACCCTCTCGGACAACCCCTTTCCGGAACCCTGCTCACCACCTTCGACACCCGCTACGAAGCCTCATGGAAGCAGACCTGGTACGCGCCCCTCAAACTCCAGACCACCGCTCGGGTCTTTCGGATCGCGCGCGTCGAGGACGGCGAGGGTTTCTCTGATTACACCCGCACGGGCGGTTCCCTGAGCGCACAGATGGAACCCGGTAAATGGATGTTCCGCGGACTGGTCCGGAAGTCCAACTACGACTTCGATCTCCAGATCGTCTCGGTCTTCGACCCCGTCCCCAGAACCCGCGTCGAGGAGGAGTTCGAGGTGCGCATCGAGTACCGCTGGACTTCACGCTTCCGCACCTACGCCGAGTACCTCCACGAACGCCAGACCTCCAACGTGGAAGCGGACGACTACCACGCGAACACATGGCAGGCCGGCGTCGAGGTGGACTTTTGACCATGCACAGGCCCAGCCTCCGTTTCGCCGGGTCCAATCAATGGATCCCTCGCCGCGCCTCCAATGGCCCGTGAACTTCCAATCCCCGTGCGCCTCCTGCAACGACTCCCCCCCGGAACCGCTGCGGTCATCGGTGCCTTGGTGCTCCTCGGCATCGCCATGGCCGCGGTCCGCATCCCGTTCCGCAATCAACTCCGACAACAACTCGCCGTTCGCGATGCCCGCGTCCTCGCTGCCCTCATCCAGCAGGAACTGGATGATCCGGAAAACCCGGCCGCGGGCGACGATCCACTGGCCGCCATCATCGCCGCTTCGATCGTCCCTGATCTCCCAGGCGTTGAAACCGTCCAAGCCTACAGCCCCGAAGGACGGCTCTTCGCCACTTTCCTTGGCGATACCAACGCCGCCCTGCTTCCCAAGGATTTCTCTGAATCCTCCACACAACCCATGGTGGGATTCCGGCCAAAGCCACAGCCACGTCTCGACGTGTGGATCCCACTGCGTCCCTCCGGTTCCACGGAGGTTGTCGGATTCACCTTCCTGACGCTCGACGGCCAGGACCTTGCCCAGGAGTACGCCCGTCTCGACGCCAGTCTCCTCCGCCAGGTGTGGGTCGCCTTTGTGCTCATCGGCGCAACCCTGGCCTTCATCCTCCTCCGCGCCTTCCGTTCGCTGGATCGCGCCAACCGACTTCTCGCCGACCGTTCGGCCCGTCTGGAACAGGCGAACCGGGAGCTTTCCCTCGCCGCAAGGACCTCCGCCATCGGGGCCGTAGCCTCCCATCTCGTCCACGGCCTCCGCAATCCGCTCGCCGCGCTCCAGAGCGTGGTCGCCAACGGCGGCGATTCACGGGATGCCGCTGACTCCGCCCGACGCATGCGCGCGATGATCGACGATGTGGTGCGCGTCCTGCGCGATGAACAGGGCCTCGCCGGCTTTGAGATTCCCGTTGCCGAAATCATCCAGGAATCCGTCCGACGCATCCGCAACCATCCGTCGTGTCATGCTGCCACTCGATGGGAGACCGCCAACACGGAAGGCCCCTTGCTGGATAACCGGAATGCCAATCTGACCCTTCTGATCGTCGAAAACCTTGGCACCAACGCCGCCCAGGTGCTGGAGGTGGGCGGAAGCATCCGGATTCGCGCGGATTACCGGGAACCAAACTGGGAGTTCGTGGTGGAAGACGACGGCCCCGGACTTCCCCCGGACCTTGTTCCGCGCCTGTTTACACCGATGTCTTCCACCAAGTCCGGCGGGAGTGGACTGGGACTCGCGATCAGCCGACAACTCGCACGCCACATGGGCGGAGACCTGGATCTGGTTTCCTCGGTTCCGGGCTGCACGCGATTTCGCCTCCGTGTGCCATGTCCTCAGCCCGCATCACGCCTGCAAGCCGTCCACGGCGTTACCGCTCCGTGAAGCAAACCAAGGAGCCGTCTCGCGAAGCGGCCCGACACTTCCCCCCAACTCAGGTTTGCCCATGCCCGGGACCTTCCCTAGCGTGCCAACCAATCCCTGCATGAACATCCTGATCCGCGCTGGCCTGCTCCTCCTGCTCGGTGTCCTCCCGCTCTCAGCGGCTTCCACAAACCTGCTTTGGCGCTGGTCCAACCCCCTTCCCTTTGGTGCGAACATTGCCGACCTCGCCGTACGCTCCGGCGAACCGGTCGTTGCCGTGGCGGAGTACGGTCAACTGTTCACCTCAACGGACCTCGTCAACTGGACCCGGGAAAACACCGGCACCTCCCGCTGGCTCCGCAGTGCCACCTACTTCGGCAACACACCCACCAATACCGCCCGTCTCCTCATTGCCAGCGGCCAATCCGGGACCCTCCTCGTCAGCGAAGATTTCTCATCCTTCAAGACCATCGACCTCAACACCACCGATTGGCTGGAAGGCATCACCGCTTCGGCTACCCGCGCCGTTGCCGTCGGCGACAACGCTGCCATCTACACCTCGGATGACGGAACCAACTGGTTACGTCGCTCCAACAACTTCAACGGCGTCTGGCTGCGGGGGGTCACCTGGCGCTCGAATGGCATCTTCGTCACCGTCGGAGAGGGCGGCCTGATCGCCACCAGTTCCAACGGCATCAACTGGAGCCGGCAAAACAGCCGAACCACCGCCAACCTCAATCGCGTCATCGCCACCCCCACAGGCTTCGTCGCCGTCGGCGAAGGAGGAGCGGTTGTCGTCGACAGTTCCGGCAACGGAACCAACTGGCGCAACGTGAGCAGCGGAGCCACCGGCGACCTCTACGCAGCCGCCCTCGAAGTCCGCACCGATCTCCCCGGCCAACCCACCGGAGCCCTCCTCATTGCTGGTGACAGCGAACTCCGATCCGGAGTACTCGCCGTCAACCTATGGGTCGACGAAACGGATACGCGACGTTCGGCCCCCGCCCCAAAGGCCACTTACCTCGCGGGTTTTTGGGACACCGATGCCGCCGTTTTCGCTGGCCGCGCAGGGTTGGTCCTCACAGGCGTCCGCCCCACCACAACGTCGTCCTTCCAGTGGTCGCTTCCGGACTCACCGCCACGCAGCTGGCTTTTCTCGGCGGCAACAAACACGTCCATAGCCACCAATACCTTCTCCCAGTTCACGAACGGCCAGGTCGTGATCACCACAACGACCACTACCAACTCTCTCGTCGTCGCCGTAGGAGATGGTCCAACCATCCTTCAATCCGATCGCGGCATTTCCTGGTCCACCGCCCTCCTCCCCACAAACGCCTCGGGCATCGTGTACCTCGGTGTCGCCTCCCAGCCCGGCAGGCTCGTTGCGGTTGGTTCTTCCGGGATCATCTCCCAAAGCACCGCAGCCTTTGAACCGCTCATCACAACCAACCGCTACACCAATGCCGCCGGCGTCGCGGTCTCCGTCGTCCTGACCAACCAGATCAACACGCTCGGCCTCGCCTGGTCCGCTTCAGCCTCAGGTGTGACCAACACCCTTCAGGGAATCGCCGCGGACAAGACCCGCTGGGTCGCCTGCGGTTCGGCTGGGATCCTTCTCACGTCCACCAACGGAGGCAACTGGTCCCGCCTCGCCTCCCCCGTCTCCACCTTCCTCTCCTCGGTCGAAGCTTCTCCTACCCGTTGGGTCGCCTCCGGCGAAAACGGAACCCTGCTCTCCAGTCCGGATGGATCCTCATGGTCTAAGGTTCCCTCGGGAACCTCCCAATGGATCTGGCGCACCCGCTGGCTCAACAACCAATTCGTCGCCGTGGGTTTCAATGGAACCCTGCTGACCTCCCCCGACGGTTTGACATGGACCTCCCGAAACTCCGGCGTCACGAACAACCTCAATGATGTCCTCTGCGTCGACGGCACCTATTACGCGGTGGGGAATCAAGGCACCGTCCTCGGCAGCTCGAATGCCATCCAGTGGTCTTCGCTGGCCACCATCACCACCAAATCCCTCCAAGGCCTCGCCTTCGTTGGGGGACGTCTTCTCGCTGTCGGCGCGGACGGTGCCATCCTGCGCGCAGTCGTCTCGGATCTTTCGACCGTTCCCAAGCTGGCCCAATGGCCCACGGAACCCTCGGCGAACCTGTTCCTGCTCACCGGCGAACTCGACCAACACCTCCTACTGGACCGGGGAACCAACCTCACCGACTGGATCGCATCACCTCCCATGGAAGTCACCGACCCGTCCGGCACCCTGCTCTATCTGGACAGCCAACCCAACGACCCATGGGTGCAGTTCTTCCGAGCACAGGCCATCGCACCCTGATCCCGTTGCTCGAGGCTGGCTTCCGGAATGCGCGTTCTTCCGAAACTTTGGAGCCCGCCTGGACCTCAACCGCCGCACGAAACCGCCCCCTTCGCTCCATCGATAACCCCGACTCCTGAAATGCACACAGCTCAGGCATGCACCCAACCAGGCCTTCCTTTGACGAACACCTCATGGACGGGAATGGTGCCATCCATGCGATCCCTGTTGCCACTGGCACTCTCGATCATCGCAGTCCATGCGTGCGTCCTTGGGGCAGAGCCCGCCAATCAAACGGGCCCATCTGCAAAGCCAACCCAACGCGTCGTGGTCCTCGGCGACTCCCTCGCCGCCGGATATGGCGTCGGCGCAGGGGAATCCTGGCCTGACCGCATTCAATCACGGATACGCGATGCCGGCCTCCCCTTCACGGTGATCAACGCGGGCGTCTCCGGCGACACCACGGCTGGAGGCCTGCGTCGGATCGACTGGATCCTCAAACAACCCGTGGACGTATTGGTGCTCGAGCTTGGGGGCAACGACGGCCTCCGCGGCATGGCCCCCACCGCCACAAGGACCAACCTCGTCGGTATCGTGCAGAAGACCCGGGCCAAATGGCCCTCGGCCTCCATCGTTCTCGCGGGAATGCAGATGCCAGCATCCATGGGTCGCGAGTTTTCCCAGAAGTTCGGCCAGATCTTCCCGGAGGTCGCCAAAGCCGAGCAATTGCATCTCATCCCCCACCTCCTGGAGGGGGTAGGAGGTGTTCCGGAACTGAACCTTCCGGACCTCATCCATCCGACAGCCACCGGCCACGACCTTGTCGCCAGCAACGCCTGGAAAACCATCGAACCCCTGCTCCGTCAGCGTGCGGCCCAGAAGTCCCCTTGAGCGGATCTCCACCGTCGAGGGTTCCTGACACGCTTCCCTATCCCACTCCTCTTCTCTCCCGGCGGAGTCGCAGAACGAAAAAAGGGCACTCCTTTCGGAGTGCCCTTGGATTCACCGGTTCACCGGTGATGGATTGAATTCACTTCAACCGAGCAACGGGGACGGAGCGCCGGAATCGTCACCCTCGGTAAGATCGAATCCCGGGGCTTCCTCGATCGGAACCTCAACCAAGGTGCGCACATCCATGTCGCGGTGGCCGGGATAGCCCGTGCCCGCGGGGATGATGTGACCCATGATGACGTTCTCCTTGAAGCCACGCAGGCCGTCGCTCTTGCCAAGCGTCGCAGCCTCCGTCAGCACCCGCGTCGTGTCCTGGAAGGACGCAGCGCTGAGGAACGACTCGGTCTCCAACGAGGCCTTGGTGATGCCCAGCAGGACCGGGACACCTTCCGCAGGCTTGCCACCGATCTTCTCGATGCGCTGGTTCTCGTCCTCGAAGGACACCTTGTCGATCTGCTCACCCCACAGGAAGATCGTGTCACCAGGCTCGGTGATGCGGACCTTCTTCAGCATCTGCCGGATGATGATCTCGATGTGCTTGTCGTTGATCGTCACACCCTGGAGTCGATAGACCTCCTGGATCTCGTTGACCAAGTGCTCCTGCAGTTCCTGAGGTCCGCAGACATCGAGGATCTCGTGCGGCACCACCGGTCCATCGGTCAACTGCTGCCCCTTCTTCACGAAGTCGCCCTTGTAGACGATGACGTGCTTGCCCATCGGGATGAGGTGCTCCTCTTCCTGATTGGTCTGGGGATCCTTGACCAGCACGCAGCGCTTGCCACGCACGCTCGGACCGAAGTCCACGATACCGTCGATCTTCGCAATCTCAGCGGCGTCCTTCGGACGCCGGGCTTCGAACAACTCGGCAACACGCGGCAGACCGCCGGTGATGTCCTTCGTCTTGGAAGCCTTACGCGGAGTCTTCGCCAGCAGGGCACCGGCGTTGATCTCGTCCTCTTCTGCGACGACCAAGTGGGCGCCCGCAGGAATCGGGTACTGCGCCAACGGCTCTCCACGCTGATCTTCGAGGATGATCGTCGGGTGCAAGTCTTCCTTGTGCTCGATGATGACCATGTCTTCGGTGCCGGTGGCCTCGTCGACCTCCTGCTTCATGGT
Organism: Verrucomicrobiales bacterium; assembly: GCA_027489875.1. Lineage (GTDB taxonomy): Bacteria > Verrucomicrobiota > Verrucomicrobiia > Limisphaerales > UBA9464 > UBA6176. Next base: position 33,934 of record JAIXZE010000340.1, on the reverse strand, counting down.
GACACCCTCGATGATGTCCACGAACTTCACGCGGCCACCCTTTTCAGAGATGACCGGGACGTTGTAGGCATCCCATTCAACGAAGACTTCGTTCTTCTTCACCTGGCCGCCGTCCGGAACGGAGATGACGGAACCGATGACGATGGAGTGGGTTTCCAACTCCTTGCCTTCCGGCGAGTAGATGGACAGCGTGCCGTTCTTGTTGAGGACGATGTTGTTTCCGTCCTCAAGCGTCACGTAACGCAGTTCATTGTACCGGACCGTGCCGTCGACCTTGGTCTTGATCTGCGGCTGCTTGTAGGTCTGCGATGCAACGCCACCGACGTGGAAGGTACGCATCGTCAGCTGCGTGCCCGGCTCGCCGATCGATTGGGCGGCGATGATGCCAACCGCTTCGCCCAGCTTCACCAACCGGCCCGTCGCCAGGTTGCGGCCATAGCACTTGGCACAAACACCGTGCTTGGTTTCGCAGGTCAGCGCAGAACGGATCTTCACCCGCTCCAGCGTGGCGCGCTCCACAGCCTTCGACTTGAATTCGTCGAACTCCTCGCCAGCACCGATGATCTTGTGCTTCAGGTCGGTCGGGTCATAGATGTCCTCCGCCGAATACCGGCCGAAGATACGCTCGCTGATCTTCACCACCTCTTCCTCGCCTTCGTAGATCGAGCCCACCGAGATGCCATTGGTGGTTCCGCAGTCGATCTGCCGCACGATGACGTCCTGCGCCGCATCGACCAGCTTGCGGGTCATGTAACCCGAGTCGGCCGTCTTGAGCGCCGTGTCCGCCAGACCCTTTCGGGCACCGTGCGTGGAGATGAAGTATTCCAACACCGTCAGACCCTCGCGGAAGCTCGACAAAATCGGCTTCTCGATGATCTCACCGCTGGGCTTCGCCATCAGACCACGCAGACCGGCCAACTGTCGAACCTGCGCCTTGTTACCGCGGGCGCCGGAATCAACCATCAGGTGCACCGGGTTGAATTCCTTCTTGCCCTGGTTGTTCTGGAGGGTCTTGAGCATCACGGCGCCGATCTGGTCGGTGCAGTGGGTCCAGATGTCGATGACCTTGTTGTAGCGCTCCTGATTGGTGATGACACCCTTCCGGTGCTGCTTGTCGACTTCGGAGATCTGCTTCAGCGCGTTCTCGATCTCCTTCTCCTTCTCGATCGGGACAATCATGTCGTCGATACCGATGGAGACACCGGCACGCGTCGCTTCGCGGAAGCCAATCTCCTTCAACCGATCCAGCGTGACGACCGTGCGCTCGTGGCCGCAGTACTTGTAACAGTTGAAGATGACGTCACCCAACTGGCTCTTGCCAATGGGCTTGTTGATGAACCCGAGATCCGTCGGCCAGATCTCGGAGAAGAGAACACGACCCACCGTGGTCTCGATCAGCTTGGAATGCGCATCACCATACTTGGTCTCGCGGCCCTGATCAGGGTTCAGCAGGAGGATCCGGTCATGCGTCTTCAGCGCACCATCGTTGTGGGCGAAGATTGCCTCGTTCTTCGTGCCAAACAGCATCAACCGCTCCTTCTCGCGGCGCGGCTTGCGCGGCTCCGCGGTCAGGTAGTAGCAACCCAGTGTGATGTCCTGGGTCGGCGTCATGATCGGCTTGCCGCTCGACGGGCTGAAAATGTTCAGCGGAGCCATCATCAACAGACGGGCCTCCAACTGGGCTTCCACCGACAGCGGCACGTGCACCGCCATCTGGTCACCGTCGAAGTCGGCGTTGTAGGCCGTACAGACAAGGGGATGGATCCGGATGGCCTCGCCTTCGATCAACACAGGCTCGAAAGCCTGGATCGACAAACGATGCAGAGTCGGAGCGCGGTTCAGCAACACCGGGTGCCCCTTGGTCACCTCTTCAAGGATGTCCCAAACCTCTGAGGACTGGCGCTCGATCATCTTCTTCGCAGAGCGGACCGTATGGACGTATCCAAGCTCCTTGAGACGACGAATGATGAACGGCTCGAAAAGCACCAACGCCATCTTCTTCGGAAGACCGCATTGGTTCAGCTTCAACTCGGGACCGATGACGATGACCGATCGGCCCGAGTAATCGACGCGCTTGCCCAGCAGGTTCTGACGGAAGCGGCCTGACTTGCCCTTGAGCATGTCGGACAGCGACTTCAATGCGCGATTGCCGGCACCTGTCACCGCACGACCATGACGGCCGTTGTCGAACAAAGCGTCCACCGCTTCCTGAAGCATGCGCTTCTCGTTGCGGATGATGACCTCGGGGGTCTTCAACTGCAGGAGGTTCTTCAACCGGTTGTTCCGGTTGATCACCCGGCGATAGAGGTCGTTCAGGTCGGAGGTCGCGAAACGACCACCCTCCAACGGCACCAACGGACGCAGGTCCGGGGGAATGACAGGCAAAACCGTCAGGATCATCCACTCCGGCCGCATCTTGGACTTGGCAAAGCCCTGGAACAGCTTGATGCGCTTGGCGATCTTCTTCCGGTTCTGCTTGGACTTCGTCTCCTGCATCGCGATCGCAAGCTCATCACTCGTCTTATCGAGGTTGATCTTGCACAGCGCGTCCCGAACGGCTTCAGCCCCCATCTTGGCAGAGAAGGCATCCGTTCCGTAGGTCTGACGCGCCTCACGATACTCGTGCTCGGAAAGCAGCTGGTTCTCCTTCAGCGGCGTGTTGCCAGGTTCGATCACGAGGTAATCCTCGTAATAGATCACCCGCTCCAGATTCCGCGCCGTCATGTCCAGCATCAGGCCGATACGGGACGGCATGCACTTGAAGAACCAGATGTGCGACACCGGAACCGCCAGCTCGATGTGGCCCATCCGCTCCCGGCGAACTCGTGCCAACGTCACCTCGACGCCGCAACGATCGCAGACCACACCACGATGCTTGATCCGTTTGTACTTTCCGCAGGAGCACTCCCAGTCCTTCACAGGACCGAAAATACGCTCGCAGAACAATCCACCCTTCTCGGGCTTGAACGTCCGATAATTGATGGTCTCGGGGTTTTTGACCTCACCCTTTGACCACGAACGGATGATTTCCGGCGACGCGACATGGATCGCGACGTGATCCACCAGATTGACCTTGTCGAGGCCCAGCAACTCGCGGGCGGCGTCCTTGGAAGGCAACATAACTTAGGGATTCAGCAGGACTGTTTCTGTGGGTGGATGGAACTCAGACGAGCGCCGCCAGGAGATTCCCCTGGTCCTTCGGCGCGTCTGCCGGATTGGAGTAACCGACCTTGACGTCAAGGCCGAGCGATTGCATTTCCTTCACCAGCACGTTGAAGGATTCGGGGATACCCGCCTCGAGCGAGTTGTCACCCTTGACGATGCTTTCATAGATCCGAGTACGTCCTTGGACGTCGTCGGACTTGACCGTGAGCAACTCCTGAAGGGTATAGGCAGCGCCGTACGCCTCCATGGCCCAGACTTCCATCTCGCCGAACCGTTGCCCGCCATACTGCGCCTTGCCACCCAACGGCTGCTGGGTAACGAGGGAGTAGGGCCCGACAGCGCGCGCATGGATCTTGTCCGCAACCAAGTGTCCCAGCTTCATCATATAGATGTAGCCAACGACAATCTCCTGGTCGAAGGACTCACCAGTCCGCCCGTCGATCAGATGGACCTTCCCGTGCTCGGGAAGTCCGGCATCCTTCAGGTAACCCCGGATCTGCGTCTCCTTGATGCCGTCAAACACCGGGGTCGCGATCTTGATTCCCAGGAACCGGCAGGCCCACCCAAGGTGGGTCTCCAGCAACTGCCCGACGTTCATTCGTGAGGGCACACCCAGCGGGTTCAGGACAATCTCGACAGGCGTACCATCTGCCAGGTACGGCATGTCTTCTTCGGGGACAATCCGGGCAACAACACCCTTGTTGCCGTGACGTCCTGCCATCTTGTCGCCGACCGAGAGCTTTCGCTTGGAGGCGATGTAGACCTTCACCTGCTTGACGATGCCGCTGTCGACTTCCTCTCCGGCTTCGATGCGCTCGAGTTCCTCGTCGTGCTGCATCTGCAGATCCTCGAACTTCTTTTTGAACTGTCCGATGATCTCGTTGATTTTGTTGCGGATCGGCGACGGGTCGATCTCGATCCGATCGTAAACACCCGCGAGCTTCTTCAGCAGGGTCTTGGTGATCTTGCGGTTTGCGGGAATGATGATCTCCCCGGTCTCGCTGTTGACCACGTCGAGAGGAATTTTCTCGCCCAACAGGATGTTGGAGAGCGCCTCAGTCAACTGTTCCAGGAGCTCTTCACGCTTGGCCTTGTAGCCTTCATCCACTTCCTTCTGAGCCTTCTTGGGCGGCTCCTTTCCAGGAGCGGGTGGGGCCACTTCACGCTTCATGGGCTTCACGCCATCCGCCTTGGCCGAAACCTTGACGTCCATGACGATGCCATAGGTTCCGGAAGGAACCTTCAGCGATGTGTCCTTCACGTCCGCGGCCTTCTCACCGAAGATCGCCCTCAAGAGACGCTCTTCAGGAGCCAACTCCGTCTCGGACTTCGGGGTGATCTTGCCAACAAGAATGTCACCAGGTTTGACCTCAGCACCAATCCGGATAACGCCGTCCAGACCGAGGTTCTTGAGTGCGTCCTCGCCAAGGTTCGGGATATCCCGCGTGATCTCTTCAGGCCCGAGTTTTGTATCTCGGGCAACGACCTCGAACTCGTCGATGTGAATCGAGGTAAAGATGTCGTCCTTGACGATCTTCTCAGAGATGAGGATTGCGTCCTCGAAGTTATAGCCATTCCAAGGCATGAACGCGACGAGCACGTTCCGGCCAAGTGCCAGCTCACCGCCGTCCGTGCAGGGACCATCCGCGAGAACCTGTCCCTTTTTGACGGACTCACCCTTCGCAACCAGGATCTTCTGGTTGATACAGGTCGCCGCATTCGAGCGCATGAACTTGCGCACAGGATAGACCCACAGCCCATCCTCGGGGGTGTGACGGATCTTCTTCTTCCCTTCGGGCAGACGGCCATCCTTGGTGATGATGATCTGGCTGCCGTTCACAGAGGCTACCTTACCCGCCTCTTCGGCAACGATCACCGCACGTGAATCGCGTGCGACCCGCTCCTCCAGTCCGGTCGCCACCAGCGGGGCTTCCGTAACGAGCAGTGGGACGCCCTGACGCTGCATGTTCGAACCCATCAGGGCGCGATTTGCGTCGTCATGCTCAAGGAACGGAATCAAACCCGCAGCCACCGAGACCAACTGCTTGGGCGAGACGTCCATGTAGTCGACCTTCTCTGGTTCGACATCAACGAAGTCTCCCTTGTTCCGGCAAGGAACCTGATCCGTCTGGAATCGGCCCTTCTCGTCAATGGGAGCGTTGGCCTGAGCAATCGTGAAGCCCTCTTCACGATCGCCGGTCAGGTACTCGATCTGCTCGGAAACGCGACCGCTGACCACTTTGCGGTAGGGCGTTTCAATGAACCCGAAGTCGTTGACTCGGGCGTAAGTGGCCAATGAGGCGATCAATCCGATGTTTGGACCTTCAGGGGTCTCAATCGGACAGATACGGCCGTAATGCGACGGATGGACGTCGCGGACTTCGAAGCCTGCGCGATCACGGCTCAGACCTCCGGGCCCGAGGGCCGAAAGACGACGCTTGTGCGTCAACTCCGCCAACGGGTTGATCTGGTCCATGAACTGGCTCAACTGGGACCGACCGAAGAAGTCACGGACGACCGCAGAAAGCGCCTTCGGGTTGATGAGCTTCTGAGGCGTCATCGTGTCCATGCTCTGATCGAAGAGCGTCATGCGCTCCTTGACCAACCTTTCCGTACGGGCAAGACCGACGCGGCACTGATTAGCCAGCAATTCGCCCACGGTCCGGATACGCCGCGAACCCAAATGATCGATGTCATCCAGGCTGCCTTCACCCTTCTTGAGACGAAGCAGATACTTGGTGGCACCCAGCAAATCACGGCCACGCAAGATACGGTCCTCGCCGTCATCCTTGAACCCGAGCTTCTGGTTGATCTTGTAACGGCCCACGCGACCCAGATCGTAGCGCTTCGGATCGAAGAACAAGCGCTTGATCAACGCACGCGCATTGGCCGCGGTGGGAGGATCCCCAGGCCGGAGCCGGCGATAGATGTCCTTAAGAGCTTCCTCGGCGTTCTTCGTCGGGTCCTTCTTGAGACACTTGATGATCACACCCTCGTCAACGGAGGTGTCGACAACCCGGATCTTGGAAACCCCAAGGTCCGCGATCTGACGCACCACCGCCTTGGACAGAGGTTCGAAGGCACGGGCGACGACGATTCCCTTGTCCAAATCAATCGCATCCTCCACCAGCACCTTGTTCTGGATGTCTTCCAGCTTCTCGGCGTCCTTTACGGGGAGGTCTTCGATGTCGTAGAAAAGGTTCAGGATGTCGCTGTCTGTCCCGATCTTCTGGGTATCCTTGGACTCAGCAGCGTTCAACTTGGCTTCCGGCAAGGTGAACAATGCCCTGAAGAAGGTCGTTGTTAGGAACTTACGACGACGCTTTTTGCGATCCAGATAGACGTACAAGAGGTCGCTTGTATCAAACTGTGCTTCGTACCAGGACCCACGGTCCGGAATGATGCGGAACGAATGGAGGAGTTTTCCGTTCGGATGCTGAGTGGTCTCGAACGCGATACCGGGCGAACGATGGAGCTGCGATACGATCACTCGCTCGGCACCGTTGATCACAAACGTCCCTTGAGGAGTCATCAGGGGAATCTCACCCATGAACACCTTCTCCTCCTTCGTGCCGCGCGTCTCTTCCTTGAGTTGGAAGGTGACGTACAGCGGGGCGCCAAAGGTGAGGCCTTCCCTCAGGCACTCCAACCAATCAACCTTGGGTTCCTGGATCTCATAACTATGGAAGTCCAACACCGTCTTCCCATCATAGCTTTCGATAGGAAAAACCTCGGTAAAGACCGCCTGCAAACCCAAGTTCTTTCGCTTGGAGTTCGCCAGCTCGGCCTGCAGGAACTCCTTGTAGGAGTCCAGCTGGATTTCGATGAGGTTCGGCGGGGCGATGACCTCCTTGATCTTGCCGAAGTTGATGCGCTCGGTGGTTTTCTGTGCCATTGCGACCTCGTGTTCAGTTTGCTCCCGCCTCGCGGCGGGAACGTGTCGAGTGAAAAGACAATACGACGAGTTCTAGCGCACCGGGTTCAATCTCCGTGCGCCAGAACTCGTCGGACTGGGTTACCGATTCAATGTCGGTAAAGATACCAGCGATAATCCGATTGACAAATCAAGTCCTGAATAAGGAGGGGACGGCCGACGAATCGGACCGTCCCCTCGTTGGAAGAACTGACTACTTGAGCTCCACCTTGCCACCGGCGTCTTCGAGCTTCTTCTTGGCAGCTTCGGCTTCAGCCTTCGGCGCGCCTTCGAGGACAGGCTTCGGAGCGCCCTCAACCAAGGCCTTCGCTTCGGCGAGGCCCAGACCGGCCTTCACTTCGCGCACAGCCTTGATGACACCAATCTTCTTGTCAGCAGGCACGGAGGCCAGAATGACGTCGAAGGTGTCCTTGGCAGCCTCGGCAGGAGCAGCAGCCCCGGCAGGAGCAGCAGCAGCGGCAGCCACGGGAGCCGCGGCAGTCACACCCCACTTCGTTTCCAACTGCTTGACCAGGTCAGCAGCTTCCAGAACCGTCAGCTTGCTGAGCTCTTCCACCAATGCATTGATATCGGCCATATACTTTTCTTTCCGTCTCGTCGAAGGGACGGCGATCCCTGATTAGTCCACCGCCTGTGGACCGACGATTTACTTTTGTTGTGTTTGGCAGGATTCGAAATGAATCCCACCGAGAGTGATGAACTTCAGGCCTGCTCGGACTTGGCCTTGAGGACGCGGGCGATCTGACTACCCGGCGTATTGATGACGGCAACCAGCTTCTGGGCCGGTGCTTGCAACAGCCCGAGGATCTTACCCTGCAACTGTTCGAGCGGCGGAAGATCTGCGATCGCCCGAATCTCGTCCACCTTGAGGGCCTGTGTACCAATATATCCGAACTGGAGCTTGGGCTTCTCAAACTCGGATTGGTAGGTCTTGAGAACCTTGGCAGCAGCCGCGAAATCCTTCTTGCCAGTGACTACGGCAAGCTGACCGGCAAGGGCACCCTGCAGGTCCGCAATTCCGGACTCCTTGGCCGCAACGCGGAACAGGGTGTTCTTGACGACGTGCAATTCTGCCCCGGCCTTCGACAACCGCTTTCGAAGCTCGCCGAACTGCCCCACGGAAAGCCCGCGGTAGTCAACGACCAGAAAGAAAGGGGACTGCGAGAGGCGGGAGACGTACTCCGCGGAAATGAACTTCTTCTCAGCGCGCATGGTACTTTTGGTTAGGCGTTAAGGAACTCGCGGGTCTCCAATCGGATTGGAGGGCTCATCGTCAGCGAGAGGGTCATGGACCGGACAAAGGTACCCTTGGCACTCGCAGGCCGGGCCTTGTAGACCGCTTCGATCACGGCACGGGCGTTCTCGTTGATCTGTGCGGGGGTGAAGTTGGCCTTGCCGACGGCAACGTGGACGTTTCCGGCTTTGTCGATCTTGAACTCAACCCGACCGGCCTTCACTTCCTTGACAGCCTTGGCGGTGTCTTCAGTCACCGTGCCCGTCTTGGGATTAGGCATCAAACCACGAGGTCCAAGAACCTTACCCAGCTTACGAACCTCGGTCATCGCCTCGGGGGTGGCGATGGCAACATCGAAGTCGGACCACCCCTCATTGCACTTCTTGATCAAATCATCGAAACCAACGTGCTCGGCACCGGCTGCGCGAGCTGCTTCCGCAGCCGCGCCTGGCTTTGCGAACACCAAAACACGCACCACTTTTCCGGAACCGTGAGGCAGTGGCACCGTACCGCGCACCATTTGATCCGATTGCTTCGGGTCAACGCCCAAGCGAAATGCGATATCGATGGATTCGACAAACTTTGCCTTTGGAAACTTTGCCAGAAGGGCAACGGCATCCGCCAGATTGTATGTCTTTTCAGCCGAGACGAGCTCCGAGGCTTTCTTGTATCTCTTACTTGGCATATTATTAAGCGGTCAAGCGGGTCGAAACCCTCCCGCAATGGATGTTTGAAAAGGGAAACTCAGCCGACCACGTCGATACCCATGCTTCGAGCCGTACCTGAAATCATACGAACCGCAGCTTCCTCGCTGTTCGCCTGGATGTCAGCACCTTTGGTCTTGATGATCTCGAGGATCTGCTTCCGGGTAACTTTTCCAACCTTCTCCTTGTGAGGCACCTTAGACCCGGACGCGATTCCGGCGGCCTTTTTGAGCAACACGGAAGCAGGGGGGGACTTGAGGATGAAGGTGAAGGACTTGTCCTGATAAACCGTGATGATCACGGGAATCACAAGGCCCGCCTTGTCCTTGGTGGCGGCGTTGAACTCCTTGCAGAACGCCATGATGTTGATGCCCTGTGAACCGAGGGCAGGACCTACCGGCGGTGCCGGATTAGCCTGCCCCGCGGAGATCTGCAGCTTGACGATACCCGTTACTTTCTTGGCCATACCGAATCAGAGTGGCCCGCCACCATAGCGCAGCGGGCAGTTGTTTGAAAACTAAGATTTTTCGACCTGCCAGTATTCCAGCTCAACTGGGGTCTTCCGACCGAAAATATCCACCGTGACCTTCAGCTTGCCCTTCTCAGGCTCAACCTCTTCGATCACACCGCTGAAATTGAGGAAAGGACCGTCGTTGATCTTCACGGTCTCGCCCAGATCAAAGCTAACCTTGGGCTTCTCCGTATCCTCACTGTCCGAAACCTGCACCTTGATGGTGGCGATTTCGTCTTCCGTGACTTCCATGGGTCGATCACCACCCACAAACCCGATGACGCCTTGGATGTCCTTGATGAAGTACCAAGGCTTCTCGAGGGGGCGCATGCCCTCATCGAGCAGGATCATCTCGATGTAGACATAACCGGGGTGAAGCTTCCGATTGGTGACGGTCTTCTTTCCACCCCGAACCTCCACAACCTTCTCCATCGGCACGAGCACCTCGCGGATGTAAGGTTCCATCTCGTCAGTTTTGAGACGGCGCTGAATGCTGTCGCGCACCTTCTGCTCTTGACCGGCAAGACAATGAAGTGCGTACCAACGGTGTTTCATAGGATTGGAGAGGGGACGTCAGGATACGCGGCTCAGAGGAGCCGGCGCACAACCTGGAGGATACCGAAGTCAACACCAATGGTAAACAGGCCCAATGCAGCAAGCACTATGAACACGAGGACGGTCGAATTCCACAGCTCGTCCCGGCTGGGCCAATTGCACTTCTTAAGCTCATCGCGCGTCTCTCCGATATAAACGGATAACGATTTGAGCCATCCCAAGTACCAAGCAACCCCGAAAATGGCGAGGATGCCGAGCGACCAAAGGACCAACTGAACGTAAAATGATTTCACGATTTCCTGAACGGCAAAATGGCGGAGGGGGAGGGATTCGAACCCCCGGTGGGTTTGAGGCCCACAGCGGTTTTCAAGACCGCCGCAATAGACCACTCTGCCACCCCTCCCGCAGACTGGCAGGGCGTGAGGGACTTGAACCCCCAACCAACGGTTTTGGAGACCGCTACTCTACCAATTGAGCTAACGCCCTGTCTTTCTGTGAGTCCTCTTTGAACAGAGGGGCGGAGACGATATGCGCCTCCGCCCACTCAGTCAACCAACCTCAGGAAACAACTTCGGTCACGCGACCTGCACCGATGGTACGGCCACCCTCGCGAATGGCGAAGCGAAGACCCTTCTCCATGGCGACCGGAGCGAGGAGCTTGACTTCAACGGAGACGTTGTCACCGGGCATCACCATTTCCACGCCCTGCGGCAAGGACACGGTGCCGGTAACGTCCGATGTACGGAAATAGAACTGCGGACGGTAGTTCGTGAAGAAGGGTGTATGGCGACCACCCTCGTCCTTCGTCAGGACGTAAACCTCAGCCTTGAATCCAGTGTGAGGAGCGATGGAACCAGGCTTGGCGAGCACCATGCCTCGTTCAACGTCTTCTTTCTTCACACCACGGAGCAGGATGCCCACGTTGTCACCGGATTGAGCGCTGTCCAAGAGCTTGCGGAACATTTCAATGTCCGTCGCCGTGGTCTTGCGCGTGTCCTTGAGCCCGACGATCTCGACTTCGGACATCTTGTTCAGGACGCCACGTTCCACACGACCGGTCACGACGGTGCCGCGGCCTTCAATGTTGAACACGTCCTCGATGCACATCAGGAAGGGCTTGTCGACCTCACGGACGGGCTCAGGCACGAAAGAGTCCAAAGCGTCGAGCAGATCAGCGATCGCCTTTTCACCCTCAGGCTTGGCAGAAAGCGCAGCCGTTGCCGAACCGCGAACGATGGGAGTAGTGTCTCCAGGGAAGCCGTACTTCGTGAGCAGGTCGCGAATTTCCATTTCGATCAACTCGAGGAGATCCGCATCTGCGAGGTCGACCTTGTTGAGGAAAACCACGATGGAGGGCACACCGACCTGACGAGCGAGCAGGATGTGCTCACGGGTCTGGGGCATGGGGCCGTCAGCGGCTGAAACCACAAGGATTGCGCCGTCCATCTGCGCAGCACCCGTGATCATGTTCTTGACGTAATCCGCGTGGCCGGGGCAGTCGACGTGAGCGTAGTGACGCTTGGGGCTCTCGTATTCGACATGCGACACAGCGATGGTCACCGTCTTGGTGTCGTCGCGGACAGTGCCACCCTTGGTAATGTCGGCGTAGGAGATCGCAGGAGCGAGACCCTTACGATTCTGAACCGCGACCAACGCGGCCGTCAGAGTGGACTTGCCGTGGTCGACGTGCCCGATTGTGCCGACGTTCATGTGCGGCTTTGTGCGTTGGAAGTTTTCCTTGGCCATGTGACTACCTGGTTAACGTTTTTCTACGTTCGTTAAACTGACCGTTGCGAGGCCGATGGAGCCCACGACCGGGCTTGAACCGGTGACCTCGTCCTTACCAAGGACGTGCTCTGCCAACTGAGCTACGTGGGCTACAATCGGAACTGCTAGCGTCCGGCTTTCTGCCGTCATAAGACGACAAAAAGGTCCGGTTTCCAGAGACTTCTGCTGGATACCGTACGTCGGCGCCCGCAACTCTCAAATGAGGCGCGAATTGATAGGAACCACCCCTCCGAGTGTCAACGTGATTTTCCTCCTAAATCGTCGGAATCTACGTTTGGCCCCTAGAACGCGCTCTTGCTCCTCCAAACCGGGTACTGCCATCCCTTCTGGTTGCAAGCCTCCGTTCAACCGTTCTCCCTCGGATCTCGATTCTGCAGAGGCTTCTATCCTTGATCCTGCAGAGCCCCGCCTCTCTTGAACGCGATGGACCTTCGCGATTGTTGACTGCAAACCGTGCCCCCTCACTGTTACCCCGTGCCAACCGCCCTCGTCCTCGGTGCATCTTCGAATCGTTCCAAGTTTGGAAACAAAGCCGTCAGAGCCTTTCAGAAGGCGGGATGGACGGTAATCCCTGTGAATCCGAGGGAGGCCTTCATTGAAGGCATCCCTTGCGCGCCAGATCTGGGCGAGGTTCCTCGTCGGCCGGACGTGTTGTCCGTCTACCTGCCACCCCGAATCGTTGAAGACCTGATCATCCCGATTTCCGCGCTGGCGCCGACCGAGGTGTGGCTCAACCCGGGTACCAGCAGCCCACAGGTCGTGGAAGCCCTGACCCGGCATTCAATGGAATTGGTCCATGACTGCACGCTGGTCCGGCTTGGGATGCTGCCCGGAGACTTCCCCGACGCGACCGACTGAAGATCCCTGCATGATGTCTCCACACCGCTTGGCGACCACTTCCCTTTTGCTGCCAGCGGATTCCGCAATGGCGGACAAGCGCCTGCCAATCCGCGGGCATCGGCCCCTGGGGAAGTCAGCATGATTGGGATCGTCTATGACGAAATCCATCCAGTCCCAAGTAGCCGTCGCCGTGGCATTGGCGACGATCACCGCGACCACTGTCCTCGCCGAAGGTTGGCAGGACAACGCCATCGCCCCGGTCACAAACCCGATCTTCTTCGAGACCCCGATGATCCAGTCGGAGGTTCGACCGCTCTTCATCTATCACCAACTCGACTCCGGGTTCCTCGGACAACCGATTGACGTGCGCGTGTACGCCATCCAGCTGCGCTATGCATTGACGGACCGCCTCGCGCTGATCGCCACCAAGGACGGTTACGTGGACATCGGCAAGAAGGGCAAGGCCCTTAATGCAGACGGTTGGGCGGACATCGCTGCGGGCCTGAAGTACGCTCTGTTCCAGAGCGAGGACAAGCAGTTCATCGTCACCCCTGGATTCACCATCGAGGTGCCGACCGGAAACCGGGATGTGTTCCAAGGCAATGGCAGCGGCGAACTCAACCTGTTCGTCTCGGCGATGAAGGGATGGGACAACCTGCACCTGACCGGAACGGTCGGTGGCCGCATCCCATTCGATGGCGACAAGGAGAACTCGAACATCCGGTATTCCGGGATGCTTGATTACTTTGTGAGCAAGTGGTTCATCCCTTACGTCTCCGTGAATGCGTTCACCACGCTGGGTAACGCCGAGGCCTTGCCGTTCCAGAGCGAAGGTTTTGACCTGATCAACTTCGGAAGCAGCGATGTTTCCGGGCGAACGCAGGGAGCCATTGGTGGCGGCTTCCGCACCCGAATCCTGCAGGACCTCGACTTTGGCTTTGGCTACGAGTGGGGTGTCATTGGTCGGAACGACATCTTCAAGAACCGCTACACCTTCGACCTCATCTGGCGCTTCTAGACTTTCTCCTCAAGGGAATCCCCGAACCAAAACACCATCGGGCGGCTGTCCCCACAGCCGCCCGATTCATTTCAACCCTGCATCAGAACCTTGCCCTGAAGCACCGGTCGTCGACAATCAGGCCACATGACTCCGCTGCGTCGTCGCTCGTTTCTCTCCTCGCTCGGCCTGCTCGCGGCATTGGCCGGGTGCGCCCGTTTTGAACCGCCCCACGTCCATGTGGAGGACTACGAAGGTCGCAAGATCCGCGTTGCCTGTGTCGGTGATTCGATCACCTACGGTGCGGGCGTCGAAGACCGTGAGAAGAACAATTATCCCGCGGTGCTTGGCAGCCTGATCGGCAGCAGTTTTGAAGTCCGCAATTTTGGCCGTAGCGGTGCCACACTTTCCAAGGCGGGGGACCTGCCCTACTGGACAACGGACGAGTTCAAGGCGGCCACGGCGTGGGCCCCAGACGTCGTCATCCTCAAGTTGGGAACGAACGACACCAAGCCCCAGAACTGGAAGGGACAGGAAGCCTTCCGACGCGATCTGGAAGCCCTGCTGGAGCACTTCCGTACGTTGCGCAACAAGCCCCGCACCAAGGTCTGGGTCTGTCTTCCGGTCCCGGTATATGGCGACCAGTGGGGGATCAATGACCGTACCTTGGAGGAAGGGGTCATTCCCGTCCTGATGGATACCTGCCAGGACCGCAAAGTCCCCGTGATCGACCTGAACGACGCGCTCACCGGGCACCCCGAAATGTTTCCGGACAAGATCCACCCGAATGCGGCGGGAGCGAAGTTGATGGCGCTGACCGTCTTTCAGGCAATCCGTCCCTGAGTGACGCGTTCGCCTTCGCCCGGTCCAATCCGGGCGATGACTCCGACGTTGCCCTTCACCGTTTCCGACGTAGCCTCACTTTCCGTGGAGGACGTACCAATCCGCGCTCGCCGCGCGACCGTTGAGGACCTGCCGGCGCTCCAGGCGCTTTGGCAGCGGGCCGAGCTGCCTTGGGACCAATTGGACCGTTTCGTGACCGAGTTTCTTGTCGTTCCTGGCGAGGAAGAAGGGATGCTGCTCGCCGCGATCGGCCTTCAGGTGGATGGCGATCAGGCGCTCGCGCACAGCGAGGCGATCCTACCGGGTCAGGATGCGGATGGATTGCGGGCGGCGTTGTGGCTTCGGTTGCAGATCGTGGCGCGAAACAACGGTGCTGTGCGGCTGTGGACTCTGGAAGACGCGCCCTACTGGCGATCGGTCTTCGCCATTGCGGATGCCACAACGGTCCAGAGCCTCAAGGCCAGCTTCGCCGACCCGACGGCAGAATGGTGGACGTACCAGCTGATCGATCCGGCCAAGGCTCAGAAGATGATCGATGAACGCCTCGCGCTCTGGGAGGCGACCCGCCACTCCGACTCGACGCACCTGGCCGACAGCATCCAGCGGTTTCGCCAGATTTCGTTCATCGTGGTGGGTCTCGTCCTGGCCATGATGGCGGTGATGGTGATGTACGTCGTTTTCCGTCGTCCTGAGGCCTTCCAGGAGCTGATCCGCGGCGTGGGCCGACGGTAGCTGGCGAACCAAATTACCAGACTTCCACGGGGCCCTGTGGAACTGGGATCGCCACCCGCCGGGCGCTGGCTGGTTCATCCTCCCGAAGGAAGCTGGCCACCATCGGAGACAGCCGATACCGAGGGGTCAATTCGCCGTTCGCATCACAGAACTGGCGTCGCCATGAAATGTAATTGGCGGTGATCGCCTCAAACTCGGCCCGAGTGGACATCTGGACCACCTTCTTGTTGAACTCGGCTACCGGCCCGAAGCGTTTGGCGTACCAAGGGGCCACCTTTCGGAACATCACGCACCCCAACTTCTCGCCAAAGACCTCGATCATCAGGTCGAGATGGCGACGCACGATCGCGAGGCGCTCCTCGAAGCTGGGTTCCGGAAGCAGTTCGCCGGTGGCCAAGAGGTGTCGTGTGCGCCGGAACAGCCACGGGTCATAGAAGGCACCACGTCCCGCGCTGATGCCGGCGCAACCAGTCACCTCCAGCATATGCCGGGCGGCCTCGGGCGTCGTGACGTCGCCGTTGCCGATGACCGGAATCCGTTTCACGGCCTGGGCGACGCTCCGGATACCGGAGAGGTTGACCGTTCCGGAGAACCCCTGCTCGCGCGTTCGACCGTGCACGAAAACGGCAGCGATTCCGGCCACTTCCAGGGCTGCTGCGAGATCGGGCGCGGTGAGGTTGTCGTCGTCCCAGCCCAGACGCATCTTGGCTGTCACCGGAATCCGCACCGCCTCGATCATTCCGCGGACGAGATCCTGCGTTCGCGCGTGGTCGGTCATCATCGCCGACCCTCCACCCACACGGACCACCTTCTTCACGGGGCATCCCATGTTGATGTCGACCGACATCGCGCCCAGGTCCTCGCACATCTTTGCCGCATCGCGCATCTCGCTGGGAACCGCGCCGAACAACTGGACCGACAACGGACGGTCCTGCGCGTTGGTCTCCACCAATTTGAGGGCCTTCGGATTCTTCTCGAGCAGGGAACGTGCGTTCACCAGATCGGTCGTGCACAGGTCCACACCACCGATCTCCCGCACGACGATGCGGAACGGCAGATTCGTGTATCCCGCCAGCGGCGACAGGAACAGGTTCGACTTCAGTTCAAGCGATCCAAACCGGATCATGCCATCACCCTACGGAGGGTTCGGTTGCGGGGCCATCCCGCAATGCAGCACCGTCGGTGGTGTCGCTCCTGTCAATTCGTTGGACAGCCCCCGCCCCTTCCGAACCATTCTCCCGCATCACATGCCACGCACCGCCACGCGCCTCAACGTCTTCACCGAATCCGTGATCCGCGGAATGACCCGGCTCGCCAACCGGCATGGAGCCATCAACCTCTCGCAGGGATTCCCGGATTTCGATCCGCCCGAGGAATTGCTGAAGGCTTTGGAGAAGGCCGCCCGCGGCCCCTGCCATCAATACGCGGTCACGTGGGGCGCTCCGAACTTCCGGCAAGCCCTCGCGCGGAAGATACAACGGTTCTCCGGTCTGGAGATCGACCCCGACCAACACCTGGTCGTCACGTGCGGCAGCACCGAGGCCATGATGGTCGCCATGATGACGGCGTGTAATCCCGGGGACCGTGTCGTGGTATTCTCGCCCTTCTATGAAAACTACGCCGCCGACGCGATCCTCTCGGGGGCCGAGCCCATCTATGTCCCGTTGCGTCCGCCGGACTTCGGTTTCGATCGCGAGGAACTCCGCCGGGCCTTCAACCAGCGTCCCAAGGCCATCGTTGTCTGCAATCCGTCGAACCCGACCGGCAAGGTGTTCACGCGCGAGGAACTGACCTTCATCCTCGAACTCGCGGCGGAACACGACGCGTTCGTCATCACCGACGAACCCTACGAGCACATCGTCTTCGAACCGCGGGAACACATCTACACCGCGGCCCTCCCCAACGCCGCCGACCGCGTCATCACCTGCAATTCCCTCTCGAAGACCTATTCGATCACCGGATGGCGACTTGGCTACGTCCAGGCTGCGCCACATGTCATCGCCCAGGCCCGCAAGGTGCACGACTTCCTGACCGTGGGTGCTGCCGCCCCCTTGCAGGAGGCCGCAGTTGCCGGGCTTGAACTGCCGGATTCCTACTACGCCGGCCTGCGCGAACTCTACACCCGCAAGCGCGACCTCTTCATCGGATGCCTCCAGCAAACCGGATTCCAGTTCACGCAACCCCAGGGCGCGTATTACGTCATGGTGGACATCTCGCCGCTGGGCTTCCAGAGCGATACGGCCGCGGCGGAATGGCTGATCCGGGAAATCGGGATCGCCGGCGTTCCGGGCTCCAGCTTCTTCCGCGAACCTGAACATCGCTTCATCCGGTTCCACTTCGCCAAGCGCGAGGAAACCCTCCTCGCTGCCGGCGAACGGCTCGCCAAGGTGGCGCGCGCTGGAAGTTGAAAGTCCCAGAAACCGGGCGGAATAGGACCTCACTCCCCCAAGGCCTCCGCCCTCCACGCAGGCGAACATCACCAATCCCTTCGTCTGGTCCAGGCAAGTGTTCCCTACTGGACGCGCGACATGTGAGAATTTTGCTTGTTCGTGAAAGAACCACCAGCGCCCTGCGAATGGAGGGGCATGACAGGTCTCCAGTGCAGGCACCCGTTCGGCGCCTTTGTCACCCGCGTCCTTGGCCCGCTTTCGGCTTTGGCGGTGGTCGGCCACGCCCTGAGCCATGCCGCCACTTTCACGGTCACGCACACCGGTGATTCCGGCACCGGCTCCCTCCGATGGGCCATCGACCAAGCCAACGGACGGCCTGGGATTGACCGCATCACCTTCAACATTCCAGGCGCTGGCCCCCATTTCATCGAACCCATCCATCAACTCCCAGATCTCACCGATACGGCCGATGTCGATGGTGCCACCCAACCCGGATACGCCGGCACCCCGAAGATCGTTGTCTCCGGTGCCCGCGTTGGCAGCACGATCTTTTACCATCCCGCCGGCATCATCGTCCGCGCGAACGATTGCGTGATCCGTGCGCTCTGCATCCAGAACTTCATTGGAGCCGGACGCGTGGACCACGTCAACGAAGGCGGCATCGGCCTGCGCATCCACGGCAACCGAAACGTCGTCGTGGGCTGCTTCATCGGTACATCTCCGGACGGCTTGAGCCGTGCTGGCAATGGTTACGGCGTCGGCCTGTTCGGCTCGGACAACCACGTGGGCAGCACCACGGTGCCTGGCGGCCGGAACGTCATCTCCGGCAACTACCTCACCCAGGTCCACATCATCCGAGACACGTTCAACAACAAGGTCCGCAACAATCTCATCGGCATGAACGCCGCGGGCACGGCGAACATCACGCCCCAGCCACATTGGCGGAACAACTCCGACAGCATCAGCCCAGCCTATTACTACCCTGCCGTCGAATCCGCCGGCATCTGGTCGTGGATCAACACGGGAACCGTCATTGGCGGACGCGAACCCGGCGAGGCGAACTACATCTCGGGCGTCACGACGGGCATCGTGCTGGGCGGCGGTTCCCAGGCCACGGTCTGGGGCAATCACATCGGCCTCAGCCCCGATGGCAATCCCCTCCCCGTCGTCACCGGCATCGTCGTCTGCAATGCCACCATCTTCACGGTCTGGGATGCCTGGTTCGGTCCGTTCGCCGATCGTTACCCCGCCTTCAATCACACCGTGGGAGGGACCATCCCTGCCGAGGGCAACCAGATCGGCAATTGTCAGGAGCACGCCATTGTCGTGGAAGGCTGGGAACTCGCCGCCAACCCAGCCCGGGTACTCGACGTCTACGTCGCCGGCAACCGCATTGGCCTGACAGCCGCTGGTGCTCCCGCGCCGGTGGGCGGATCGGCCGTCTTCATCCGCGAGGCCCGCAATGTCACCGTCGAACGCAACACCTTCGCCCATTGCACCCACGCCGTGACCGTCGCCGGCTACGACGACCGCACCGAGCATGTCGCCAATGCCGAAATCATCGGGAACCGCACGGAAACCTCCGCTGGTTCCGCCATCCGACTCGAGCAATGGACCATCCGCCGGCCCAGCCCAGGATCCATCACCGCCAACTCTCACCCGGAACGTACCCTCGGCTTCGCCAACCCGCCTGCCGATTCCCTCGACGCCGACGTGGGCCCGAACCATTTCCAGAACGCGCCCGTGGTTGAATTCGCCACCGGCCTTCCGAACGGCCGCGTGCGGGTCGAGGGATTTGTCCGCGGTGAACCCGGCCGAACGTACCGTGCCGAGATCTTTGCCAGCATTGCGCCGTCTGCGGGCGCTGCCCGTGGAGAAATCCCTGCCGGCACTCAGTCCGGGATCGTCACCGACGCTTCGGGAACCGCCCGATTCTCCATCGAAAGTTCCGTCATCCCCGCGCGCTCGTGGATCACCGCCACCGCCACGCGCCTCGACGGTCGCGGCCCCTCGCCTGCGACCAGCACGATGAGCGATGCCATCCTCGCTCCCGGCTCGGGGAGGTTCGCCTTCGCGGGTGGAGCCCTCGTCACCCCCGAGGGCACCGGCATCACCGTGACCCTGCGCCGGACAGGCTCCAGCCTCGGATCGGCTTCCGTGCGCGTCATTGTGGATCCCGAGGCCTCCAACGCCCGCCCCCTCGACTACCTGCTCAACGGACTCGATTCCCAAGGCCGCATCGAATTCGGTCCCGGCATGTCCGAACGGACCCTCGTCCTGTTCCCTGTGCGCGATGGCATCGATGAACTGGCCACGGAACTGGTCGCGCTCCGGCTCACCGAACCCTCGCCCGGTGCCACCGCCGACAATTCCCTCCGTCTCGTCGGCATCACCGACACCGACCCCAATCCCACGATCACTGTCCCGTCGGTTTCGGTCTTCGAAGGAAACACTGGAATCACACGGATGGTCTTCGACGTCGAACTCTCCCATGCCAGCGAACGGCTGACGTCGATGCTTCCCGCCTTCGATCCAGGCACGACGGACCTCGCCGATACGAGCGGCTGGCTTTTCAGCAACGTGGACGACACGCACTATCGATTCGAAGTCTTCGTCCTTGGCGATTCCGCCTTCGAGTCGGACGAAGTTTTCCAGTTCCACTGCGTCGGAGGACTCATTCCGAACGGGGTCCCCGGCGAGGATCGCATCGTCTCGCCAACGGTCACCGGCACGATCCGGAACGACGACGCACCGCCCAAGCAATCGGTGTTCTTCACCGTCGGCTCGATCGTCGTCACGGAAGGCGACGGCGAAGTCTGGGCCTCCATCCAACGGAGCGATTCCGCCGGAAGGGCCCAGGTGAAGATCCTCAGCGAAAGCCGCACGGCCACGCGCGGCCGCGACTTCGAGGTCCCCAATGAGGTGATCACCGTCGAGTTCCCCGAGGGTCATGCTGGCCCAATCGCCTTCCGCGTCGGACTCGTCGATGACCTCCTCGACGAGGACAACGAGAGCTTCGTCCTGCGACTCGAAAGTCCGTCATGGTCGGAAGGCGAAATCGGTGTGGGCGAGATCAGCTCTTTCGTCGTGACCATGCAGGACAACGACGACGAGCCCGTCCTCTCGCTTTCCGGTGAATCGTGGCCCGAAGGCCAGGCGGGATCCACCAGCAAGACGATCACCTTCCAGCTCTCAGCTCCCTCCGAACGCGAGGTCCAGGTCCAATACGCCTCCCGACACGTCTCCACCGACGACACCGACGTCACTCCCGTCACGGGCACCCTCACCTTCCCGCCCGGCACCGTGAAAGCCGTGCTGCCTGTCTCCATCCACGGCGACACCACCTGGGAACCGGACGAATCCTTCGCCCTGGACGTGATCTCCGCGCTTCATGCTTCCGTCGCCCCTTCCGCACCCGTTTTCGTCATCCGTAACGATGATGCCGATTCACCCGTGCTCGCCTTCACCCCGGACGCCATCCGTGTACTCGAATCCGATGGAGCGTTGCGGGTCACCGTGACCCGCACGGGCCGACTGGATGTGGCGGCACCGTTCAAGCTCTCCTTTGGCCCCGGCACCAGCGTCGAGCCCGGCATCGAGGTCACCGGCGTGGGCTCCTTCGAAATGCCCGCCGGCACCACCGAAATGAGCGTAGGCCTCGGACTGGTCGACGACCTCATTGATGAGGAGGAGGAGTTCGTCGACGTGGTCCTTTCTGCCGTCGCGCCAACCACCCTCGCCGGTGCAACCAGCGCCCGCGTCGCCGTTGTCGATGACGACGCCCCGCCCATCGCCCGACTCGAGGATTTCGTCGTCGTCGAATCCGACTCCCCTGCGGAGTTCCCCGTCCGCGCGCGTGTCAAACTCAGCCAACCCAGCGGTCGATCCATCCGTTTGGTCGGAAAGCTGGCCAGCGGAACGGCCCTCCAGGACTCCGACTTCGTTGCCGAGTTGATCGAGGTGAACATCCCACCCGGCGAATCGTCGGCGGACGTCCCGTTGCGCTTCCTTGCCGACACGGACGCCGAGGGCGTCGAGTTCGCCTCATTTCACTGGACCGAGGCCACCCATGCCCTGTTGCCGGGATCGCCCACGAACATCCGGATCGAGCCGCTGTCCATCACCTCGCTGGAAATCGTCGCTGGCCGCGTGCGGTTGGTGTTCCCCACGGGCACCTACCAGCAGTGGCGCGTGCAGAAGGCTACCGACCTGAAGCCCTCCGCCTGGACGGACGCAACCGCCCTGGAACCCGGCGCAGGCGCACCCCTGCGCTGGGAAGATCCGGAACCTGTCGCCGAAGGCGTCCGCTTCTACCGGATCCGACTCGACTGATCCCATCGCCGGGGGCATCCGGACACTGCCCCCGCGTGCAACGGGGTGGTGACGTCCTCGTCGCCGTTCCAAGGCCATTCCTGTGGCGATGAGGACATCGCCGCCCCAAATCCTTTCCACACGGGGGCAGTGCCAAAATGTGCCCCCATCGCCCTGCCCCGAACCTGCCATTGCCGAGGACCAAGGATCCGGTTCACACTCGCAGGACGAGCACTTGTCCAAAAAGATGAAATTACTCCCCTCCCTGATCGCCGCCTTGGCGGTCACCTGCGCGGCCAGCGCCCAGGAGCCCAACAACCGTCCCCACGCTCCCACCGCCGTACCGGCCGCCGCCAGCCAGGCCCGTCCGCAGGCCGTGGCCGCCCCAGCCGACGGTGAGCGCATCGTCTTCATCGGAAACGGCCTCGCCGAGCGCGATGTCTACTACAGCCGGATGGAGACAGAACTCCATCTCCGCTACCCGACCAAGAACCTCATCGTCCGCAACATGGGCCGCCCGGGCGACACCCCGGGATTCCGTCCCCACCCTGCCCGCGTCTCGCAGTGGGCCTTCCCCGGTGCCGACAAGTTCCACCCGGAACTGAACTCGCACTACGGCAAGGGATTCTTCTCCACGCCCGACCAGTGGCTCACGCACCTCAAGGCGGACACGATCATCGCCTTCTTCGGCTACAACGAATCCTTCGATGGCCCGTCGCGCGTCGCCAATTTCGAGGCCGAGCTCGAGGCCTGGGTCCAGCACACGCTGTCCAAGGCCTACAACGGCACCGCCGCGCCGCGCGTCGTCCTCGTGTCGCCCATCGCCTTTGAAAACCTGTCGGCCAAGCGCGACCTTCCCGACGGCACCAAGGAGAATGCCAACCTCGCGCTCTACTCCGAAGCCATCCGCAAGGTCGCCGCGAAGCACAGCCTGACGTTTGTCGACTTCTTCGACGCCACGAAGAAGCGCTACACCCGGAAGAGCCTCCCGCCGCTGACGATCAACGGATTCGCTCCCACCGAAGCCGGCTACGCCGAACTCGGCGTGCTCCTCGCCGACGGAGCCTTCGGAAAGCAGAAGCGCCAATCCAAGGCCAGCGCTGAACTCGTCAACGCTGCCGTCAAGGAACGGGATTACTTCTGGAACAACGACTACAACCTGGTCAACGGCGTCCACACCCACGGCCAACGCTACAACCCGTTCGGTCCGCAGAATTACCCGGAGGAAGTCCAGAAGACCCGCCAGATGATGGCGCTCCGGGACACCCTCATCCACGACACCGCCGCCGGCCGCACCAAGCAACTGGCCGTCGACGATTCCAAGACCCAGCCGCTGTCGCCCGTCCCCACCAACTTCAAGCGCCCCACCGAGTACCTCGACGGCGTCCAGGCCATCGGGAAGATGACCGTGATGCCCGGCTACAAGGTCGAGCTCTTCGCCTCCGAGAAGGAATTCCCGGAACTCCGCAAGCCGGTCCAGATGTCGTTCGACGCCCGCGGCCGTCTCTGGGTCGCCATCACCCCCACCTACCCGCATTACAAGCCCGGTGAATCCCGTCCCAACGACAAGATCCTGATCTTCGAGGACACCAACGGCGACGGGAAGGCCGACAAGCAGACCGTCTTCGCCGACGGACTCCATCTCCCCATCGGATTCGAACTCGCTCCCGAGGGCGTGTACCTGTCCCAGGAACCCAACCTCTGCCTGCTCGTCGACGACAACAAGGACGACAAGGCCGACCGCATGGAGATCCTCATGCACGGCTTCGACACCCACGACACGCACCACGCCATCTCCGCGTACAGCGCCGACGCCTCGGGTGCGTTCTACCTCCTCGAAGGCCGGTTCCTCCACAGCCAGGTCGAGACCCCGTACGGTCCCCAGCGCTGCAACGACGGCGGCGCATGGCGCTTCGATCCAAAGAACTTCCGCCTCGAACGGCACATCCAGACCGATATCAACAATCCCTGGGGCATGGCCTTCGACGACTGGGAACAGGGCGTCATCTCCGACGCCTCCAGCGGCGAGAATTACTGGGCCCTGCCCATCTCGGCCAAGATGCCCTACGGCGTCGAGATCCGCCGCGCCGGCGAGTACGTGCCCAAGCGCTCCCGCCCCACCTCCGGATCCGAGTTCGTGTCGTCCCGCCACTTCCCCGACGAAGTCCAGGGCCACTTCATGACCTGTAATTCCATCGGGTTCCTCGGCATCAACTTCAGCTCCGTGCGCGAGGACGGCTCCGGCTTCACCGGAAGCCTCGCAGGCGACCTGATCAGCTCCGCCGATCCGAACTTCCGCCCGGTCGACCTCGAGTTCGCCCCGGATGGATCGCTCTACTTCATCGACTGGCACAACGCGCTCATCGGGCACATGCAGCACAACGCCCGCGACCCGAACCGGGACCACGAGCGCGGCCGCATCTACCGCGTGACCTACCCGGGCCGTGCGCTCGTGAAGCCCGCGAAGATCGCCGGGGCCAGCATTCCCGAGCTCCTGGAGAACCTGAAGTCCCCCGAGTACCGCACCCGGTACCGCACCCGACGCGAACTGCGCGGGCAACCGGCTTCGAAGGTCCTTCCCGCCGTGCGCGCGTGGGTCGCGAAACTGGACAAGGCCGATCCCGCCTACGAACGCCACCTTTGCGAAGCCATGTGGGCCACCTGGGCCCAGAACAAGCCGGACACCGGCCTCATCGTGGCCGCACTGAACGCCAAGTCGCACAAGGCCCGCGCCGCGGCCGCCCACGTCCTCCGCTACACCACCCACCAGATCCCCAGCGCGGTCGCAATGCTCCGTCAGGCGGCCAATGACCCCAACGGCCGCGTCCGCCTCGAAGCCATCGTCGCTGCCTCCTGGCTCGACAACGCCGACGGTGCCCGGATCGTGCTCGATGCCCTCCGCCATCCCTTCGACAAATGGATGAGCCCGGTCACGGGCCAGATCCTCGCCACCACGCTGAAGGATGACGTCGAGGCCCTGACGGCTTCGGATCCACAGATCCTCGCCTCCAATCCGCGTGCTGCCGATTACCTCGCGGGCAAGTTGAAACTCGGCGAAGCCCCGCCGGCCGACGACCAGCGCGCGTATGGCCCCACACGCCAACTGTCCGCTGCCGAACAGAAGGTGTATGCGCTCGGCAAGGAGGTCTTCCACCGCGACGCCCATTGCGCCACGTGCCACCAATCCTCCGGCACCGGCACCCCGGGCATCTATCCTCCGTTCAACGTCCCCGGCAATCCATGGCTCGCCGACGACGACCGCCTCATCAAGGTCGTCCTGAAGGGCCTGTGGGGGCCGCTTGAAATCAACGGTCAACGCCTCAATCCCAACAACGGCGTACCCCCGATGCTCGGCTTCGCCGGCCTCCTCAACGACGAGGAAGTTGCCGCCGTGCTCAGCTACGTCCGGCAGTCGTTCGGGAACAACCTCCCGCTCATCACACCAGCCCAGGTCGCCAAGGTCCGCGAAAAGACCAAGGGCCGCGCCGACTTCTACATGGTCGAGGAACTCATGAAGGAACACCCGATCCCGGGCTGGGAAAAGTGGGGCCGCATGGCCCGCCCCACCGGCAACAGCAACATCTACGAGTAAGCCGTATTCCCATCGCCCTCGCCCACAACGGGCGAGGGCCACGGCCTTCCCGTCCAGGATTCTGGCCACTGGGATCTCGCCACTGGAAATTCCCCCTGTAGGCCGCGTGCCCTCACGCGGCGCAGGCATCGGGCCACGGCCAGCGGGAACCTTGGAACGTCACGCCGGGTGAGCACACCCGGCCTTCCACTCAACATCCCTACGTTTAGGCTTGGCGGGGCTGCGGTTTCCGATAGTCACCCCCCATGCGTCTCGCCCCTGCCCGTTCCTTCCTCGCCCCGATCCTGGCTGCCGTAGCCGCAATGACCCTTACGGCCGCCGATGCCCCACTCTTCAAGGCCTCGTTCCTCACCACCGGTGAATTCACCGGAGGCATCGAAGGCCCCGCCTGCGATCGCGCCGGGAACCTCTATTGCGTCAGCTTCCGCGAGGCGCGGAACATCGGCCGAGTCACACCCGACGGACGTTCCGAACTCTTCGTCGCACTCCCCGAAAAGAGCGCTGGCAACGGCATCCGGTTCAATCCGCAGGGCATCATGTTCGTCGCCGACTACACCGGCCACAATGTGCTCCGGGTCGACCCCGACACCCGCGCGGTCTCGGTCCTGGTCCACAACCCGGCCATGAACCAGCCCAACGATCTCGCCATCGCCAAGGACGGGACGCTGTACGCCAGCGACCCCAACTGGAAGAACGGCACCGGCCAGGTCTGGCGCATCACCCCGGATGGCAAGTCCCACCTCGAAGCCCGGGACATGGGCACCACCAACGGCATCGAAGTCAGCCCCGATGGCCGCCACGTCTACGTCAACGAAAGCGTCCAGCGGAACATCTGGGTCTTCGATCGGGCGAGCGACGGCTCACTCTCCAACAAACGGCTGCTTCGGAAATTCGATGACTTCGGCTTCGATGGGATGCGTTCCGACATCGATGGCAATCTCTACGTCACCCGCCATGGAAAGGGCACCGTCGTGAAGCTTTCGCCCAAGGGCGAAATCCTCCGTGAGATCGACGTCCTCGGACCCAATCCCTCCAACATCTGCTTTGGCGGACCCGATGGCTGCACGGCCTACGTCACCGAGGCAAAATCCATGCGCGTCGTCCAGTTTCGGGTCGATCGACCGGGACTCGAATGGAGCCGTTGGAAACGTTGATGTCGGGCATGCAACCTTGCCCCTTGGCTCGCTCTGCTTCCACTATCGCCGACGCCCGTGGCTCTTCGGGTAGTGCACCCCTCTTCATCGATGTCAAACTGGTACAGGCAGATGTCCGAGATCGTGGCCAATCTTTTCAGATTGCGGCCATACATTGGCGCGAGGCCGTGGCTCGTGGTCGCGGTCATCCTCTGCGCCACGCTTTCCGCCCTCTTCGAGATGGTTGGAATCGGGTTGCTGATTCCCCTGATCGCACTGTTCCAGAACAAGCCTGAGGATTACCTTACCGGCCAATATCTGGGACAGATCCCAAAAATGTTCCCTGGCCGGGGCAGCAGTTTCTTCGTCTGGCTCTTCGCCACGCTCGTCATCGGTGCCATCGCAGCGAAGAACACCCTGTTCATCCTCTACCAGCGGCTGCAGGCCCATTTCGGCAGGGACGTCTCCACCAACCTTCGGGATGCGCTCTACAAGCGTTTGCAGTCTGCCAGCCTGCACGTCTTCGAACAACGGCCTGCGGGCGAAATGCTCAGCGCCTACACGGCCGAAACGATCCGGACCCAGGGAGCGGTCGACTTCCTGCTCCTCTTCATCCAAAGGACACTGCTCGCCCTCTTCTACCTGTGCGGCCTTGTCTACGTGTCGTGGGAGTTCTCGCTCGGAATCCTCTGCCTGATGGTGATCGTCGCTGGCGTCAGCCTCCTCTTCTTCCGGAAGCTCAAACATCACGGCGACCAACGCTCGAACATCCAACGCGAGCTGTTTGGATTCATCGGCGGGGTCCTGGCGGGAATGCGCGTCATCCGGGCCACCCGCGCAGAGGCCCAGTCCTACCAGCGATTCTCCCAGCTCAACCGCGACCTCGGCGAAGCGGAGATCAAGGGCACGTTCTACAGCAGCCTGATGAACCCGGCGACCGAACTCCTCGCCGTCAGCGGTGCGGTCCTGCTCCTCGCCCTCACCAATATGTGGCTGATCCAGTCCGGCCGGCTCCATCCCAGCAATCTGATGGGGATCGGCGTCGTCCTCATCCGGCTGCTGCCCCTGCTGAACCAAATCTACGGAATCACTGGCCAGCTCGTTTACTATGGAGCCGGCGTCCGTGAACTCCTCCGTTGGCTCTCTGTTCCCCTGTTCCCAACCCGCCCCTTCGGAAGCACCGCTTTCGAACGGGTCCAGAAGGAAGTCCGCATCGAGGGTCTCGGCTTCACCTTCCCCAACGGCAAGGTGGCCCTCTCCGACATCAACCTGACCATCCCTGCCGGAAAGACCGTCGCCCTCGTCGGAAGTTCCGGGTCCGGGAAGACGACCCTCGCCAGCCTTCTGCTCCGCCTACGCGAACCCTCCACTGGACGCATCCTGATCGACGGCGCCGACTATTGGAATTTCACCGCCGACTCGTGGCACCGCCGGCTCGGCATGGTCGAACAGGAAGCCTTCCTCTTCAACGAGAGCATCCGGAACAACATCATCGTCGGATGTGCCCACTGCACCCCCGCCGAGGTCGAGCATGCAATCCGCGTCGCCCACCTCGGCGATGTCATCGCGCAGTTGCCCGCTGGGCTCGACTCGGTCGTCGGCGAGCGCGGAACCATGCTCTCCGGCGGCCAGAAGCAACGGCTCGCCATCGCCCGCGCCATGGTCCGAGATCCGCAACTCCTCATCCTCGACGAAGCCACCTCGGCCCTCGACAACGTCAGCGAACGCGAAGTTCAGGCCGCCCTCGACGCAGCACGATCCGGCCGCACATCGATCGTCATCGCCCACCGACTCAGCACCATCCGGAACGCCGACATCATCGTCGTTCTGGAACATGGCAAGATCGTTGAACAAGGGACCTGGGACAGCCTGGAGAAGAGCTCAGGACGCTTCAGCGCCTTGTTGGCGGCAGCAAGCAAGGTGTCGAGTGCAGAGCCCGCCTGAGAAAAGACCTTCGAAGGGGAATCGAAGGACGAAGAAGAGAAGATGGTCGGGACGGTGAGATTTGAACTCACGACCTTCTGAACCCCATTCAGACGCGCTACCAAGCTACGCTACGTCCCGACCGGTCTGCCGTGAAGGCGACGCGGAAAATACGGACATACGGCGAACCATCAATGGTTTTCTTCACCAAAGTTGATTTATCCGCCGGTCAGTACCCTCCCGACACGCTCCCGACCATCAGATCGTTCGCCATGGAGTCATCACCAAACGGCTCACGAACGGGAATTCGAACTCCAGAGATCGCTCCCAAACCTCCCGATCAAGCCGTCGCCTTCGGCAGGATCCGAGCCATCAGGACCGTCAGGTCATCCGCTGGCGCGTGGGGTTCGGTGTAACGCCGCACCGCACCGCAAAGCCGCTCCACCGCTTCTGCAGCCGGCAACGTGGACCGCCTCTGGATCTCCTCACGCGCCCGCTCGAGCCCAAAACAGTCCGTCTGGGCGGCATCCAGCGCCTCGTCGATCCCATCCGTCACCAACAGCAGGGTGTCGCCGGCTTCCAACGTCACATCCGGTCCGTTGGCATAAAGGACCTCTGCCCGGCGCCCCAGAGGCGGTCCCGTCCGGCGAAGGGATGCCTTCACCCCTCCCTCGGTCCGGAACACGAGCCCCTCCGGGTGTCCCGCCGAGGCATAACTCAATCGCAGCGACACCGGATCGATCCGGACCAGCACCATCGTGATGTATCGATCCCCGCCCAGATCATCCGCCAACGCCCGGTTGGCCGCCGTCAGCAACAGCCCGGGATCGCCCACATCCTTGGAGAGCAATCGGAGGTAGGCGCGGGCTTCCGCCATCAGCAGGGCCGATCCCACGCCGTGGCCGGAAACATCGGCAACCACCAACCCGATCGCCCCACCAGGCAATGTCAGGTAGTCGAAATAATCTCCCCCCGCGGACTCGGCCGGTTGTGAGGCACCCGCGATCTCCATCCCGGGAATCAAGGGTGACCGCTGGGGAAACAGCCGCTGCTGAATCTCCCGGGCGACCGCAAACTGCTCACGATTCCTGGCCAACTCCGCCTGCTGCGCCAAACGCACCGAAATATCCCGGGCAAATGCCACCACCCATTGCTGGCCTCCGGTCGCCATTTCGTTGAAGGCGATTTCCACCGGTGTCCAGTGACCGTCCGTCCGGATCGTGAACGACTCCAACACCCGAACACCGTCGCGGCGACCCACGGCCCACCACGTCCCTTTGGGATCATCGGGCGGTTGGAGGATATCCAGGGTGTTCCCGACCACCGCCGAGGGATCCCGGCCGAAAACGGTCGCCACGGCCGGATTGGCGAAACGGATGACGCCCTCCAGATCCATCAGAAGCACGGCATCCGTTGAATTCTCCCAGACCGACCGATAACGGAGCTCGGATTCCCTCAGCGACAGTTCCGCATTGCGTCGGGCGGTCCGGACGCCGACCTCCCGCAACTCGCGCTGGACAACGGGCACCAACCGGGCCAACGCCCCCTTGATCAGGAAGTCGTGCGCGCCGGCCTTCATGGCCTCGATGGCCACCCCCTCTTCAATCCCACCCGATACGATGAGGAACGGAATGTCCTTTCCAGATTGCTGAAGGATGGCGAGGGCGCGCGGAGCGGAGAGTTCGGGCAGATTGTGATCGGAAAGAATCACGTCCCAGTTCCCGGCGGCCAACGCTTCGGCCATCGCCGGGCCGGTTTCGACGCGCCGATGATCCACCTGCCATCCGCCACCTCGCAGGAGATTGACCAGGACACGGGCATCCACACCCGAGTCCTCGACGATCAGGACCCGCAACACAGGCCTCACCACAGGGGCCTCCACCACATCAAGGGTCTCCGGGGCATTCATGGATCCGGAGCCCGATCAGGCACGCTTACCGACGACGTCGGCATCCCAGTGCCAGGAAAACACCACCCGCCGCCAACAGGCCCCAGGTCTGGGGCTCAGGTACCGCCCGGATCTGCGCATAGAAATTTGCCTTGGGATCATTCGGACGAAATCCAAAGTTGATCAGGGACCAACCATCTTCCCGGTTCGGATCGTCCCGGATCCACGCATCCCAGAAACTACCGAACCGGCCGTCAGGCAATGGCTGGCCCACCGTCGGCGGATCCGCAAGCACCAATCCCGCGGCATCGCTGTTGGCTCCCGTCACCCCGGAGAACTTCACCGTCCACGTAAAGCTGTCCGGCACGTCGACAAACGGAACGCCGAGCGTGATGACATTATAACCCGGGCGCAGGGCAATCGGAGCACTCTCCCACAACACCGTTTTTGGCATCAGCGCCGTCTTGGGCCCCGGAATTCCGTCCACGCCGTCATTCTCGTAAAAGCGGACCACCGCGGTGGCATCGAGCCGATTGGTCGGATTGAAGTCCCCGAAATACTGGAAGGCGAATTCGCTGACCGTCCGGTAGCCACTCTCCAGGAAAACCTCATCCCCGTACTCACGGGAGAACTTGTAGACGAGATTGGTGCGGACATTGGTCGTGTTGTCGTAGATCAGCGTCTGGGCCATCGCCTTGCCCGCTACCCCTCCGGTCAACGCAAGCCCAACCGCAACACCCGCCAGCATCCGGTGAAGACCCTGATGGATGGAAATCAGGCAGGAACGCTGGTCTCTGCAGACATCAGAAGGGGAAGAATGCATGGAGTGAAGGGAAGGACCGACAGTTTGAAGCGGGTTCCAGATCGTCGTAAGGGATTTGATCCTGGGACTGGAGGGGCATTTGCATGACGAGATTTCGTTCACCTTGCCCACCGTGACTGCCTACGCGCACCTGAAGTTGGTGCCCCGGCTAGGACTTGAACCTAGAACCAACTGATTAAGAGTCAGCTGCTCTGCCATTGAGCTACCGAGGCCCCGAACGGGGCGAAAGAATGCTTTGCCTCCCAAAGATGTCAACATCCCGCTTTGAATTTCCTGCAGCCCTGCAGCCCGGCCGCATATTGACACTCCTCCTGCATCCAACGGGATGGCGACGTCCTCGTCGCCGTTCCAAAGCCATTCCCATGGCGATGAGGACATCGACGCCCCGCATTCTTTCCTCAAGGGGGCAGTGTCAAGATGCGCTCCTGCAGCCCCGGTTCAGGCGCATCCCGCCGTGGTCTCAGATCGGAAAGGTTTCGATCCCAATACACCTCGGCAGCCTCGCGACCTCCAAAGCCGTGGCCCCAGGCCCGGAGGGCCGTCAGACGATAGCCCAGCGCGTGAGCTCTGGGTTCCGTCCCCCCTTGAACAGCCAGCCCCGGCAGGAGCGACAGAACCCCTTCCCCCACAAACACCGTATCCGTCCCCATCGCTCGACAACACCCCGGAACACGAAGCGGATACGCGGTATTCATGCAGGAGATATCTCGCGCAGAGGAACAGAGCCGCTGAGAGCGACAGGAAATCGGGAGCGTGGGCACGCTTGAATCTTCAATCCTGAATCCCAACTCTTCCCCTCGTGAGTGCTCCTCTCCCCTCCCGCACCCGTGTCCTCATCATCGGCGGCGGTGTCGCCGGAACCTCCGTGGCGTGGCACCTCACGCAACTCGGCTGGCGCGATGTCCTGCTCGTCGAACAGAACCGCCTCGCCGGCGGCACCAGCTGGCATGCGGCGGGCATGGTCGGGCGCCTCCGCGTCTCCAGCAGCATGATGCGGATCAACCAGGACTCTGCCGACCTCTACGCGCGCCTCCATCAACTCACCGGTCACGACGTCGGGTGGCGACAGGTCGGCAGCCTCCTGCTCGCCCGCAACCAGGATCGCGTCGTCCAGTTCCGCCGGACCACCGGGGTTGCCTCGTACCTTGGGGTCGAATGCCACGAGATCACCCCGGCCGAAGCCCAGCACAAGTTCCCCTGCATCCGCGTCGACGACCTCGCTGGTGCCTTCTGGATCCCGCACGACGGCCGGGTCCTCCCCGGGGAGGTTCCCCTCGCCCTTGCCAAGGGAGCAGCGGCCGCCGGGGCCACCCTCCGCGAAGGCGTGCGCGTCACCGGCCTGATCCACAAGAACGGGCGCGTCCTCGGGGCCCACACCAACCAGGGGGACATCCTCGCCGAGTTTGTCGTCCTCACCGGCGGCATGTGGACCCGCCAGCTCGCACTCTCCGCCGGGGTCAACATTCCCCTCCACCCGGTCGAACACCATTACGTCGTCAGCAACGCGCTTCCCGGTGCCGACGGCAACTGCCCCTGCACCCGCGACATGGACGGCTCCACCTATTTCCGGGGTGAGGACCTGCCCACCGGTGGTGGTGGCGTGCTCCTCGGGGCCTTCCAACGCACGACCAAGATCTGGGATGTCCCACGCGTTCCGGACGACTTCTCCTTTGCCCTGCTCGAGGAAGACTGGCCCAAGTTCGCACAGCCCCTCGCCGAGGGACTCCTCCGCATTCCCGGCCTGAAGGAAGCGGGCTTCTCGAAGTTCGTGAACGGCCCCGAAAGCTTCACGCCCGACAACAACTTCCTGCTCGGCGAAACCGCCGAACTGCGCGGGCTCTTCGTCGCCGCCGGGTTCAACTCCGCTGGCATCGCGTGCGCCGGGGGTGCCGGCAAGGCCCTCGCCGAATGGATCCTTGATGGTGCCATGCCCTACGACCTTTCCAGCGTGGACATCCGCCGCTTCGGTCCCTGGGCCAACAACCGCGGTTACCTCCGCGAGCGCGTCACGGAATCCCTGGGCCTCCACTACGAAATGGCCTGGCCCAACCGCGAACCGTTCACCGCCCGTGGCGTCCGTCTCAGTCCGCTCCACGACCGCCTCGCCTCCCACGGAGCCAGCTTCGGCACCAAGGGCGGATGGGAACGCCCCAACTGGTTCGCCCGCAGCGCACCGGACTGCGCGCAATCCCCCGAGGTGCACTACAGCTTCGGCCGCCAGAACTGGTTCCCGAACCACGCCTTCGAACACACCGCCTGCCGCGAACGCGTCGCGCTCTTCGACCAGACCGGATTCGGCAAGCTTCTCGTTCGCGGAACCGACGCCGCCGCACGGCTCCAGTTCCTTTGCGCCAACAACGTCGATGTCGAACCCGGACGGGTTGTCTACACCCCGCTCCTCAACGAACGCGGCGGATACGAAAGCGATCTCACCGTCATCCGCGTCGCCGAGGAGGAATTCCACCTGATCACCGGATCCGCCCAGGCCACCCGGGACCTCGCCTGGCTGCGGCAACACCTCGCCGGCCATCGGGCGGAAGCCGCGGACATCACCGCCGCCTGGTCGGTCAT
>JAIXZE010000101.1 GCA_027489875.1 Verrucomicrobiales bacterium | reverse complement strand
CCATCTGGACCGGATCACCTCGATGCAACCCAAGGCGCACGGGGATTGGGAGCTGACGATGGACGATGGAACGATCCTGACCTTGAGCCGGAGCTACCGACGGGAAGTCCTGGAGCGGCTCAAGTCGGTGAAGCCGGCCGAGGGAACCGCTCCGGCGGGTCAGCAGTCGTAGTACAGGTGGAACTCGTAGGGATGCGGACGCAGGCGGAGGGCGTCGTGTTCCCGGCGCTTGTGTTCGATCCACATGTTCAGGAAGTCCTTCGAGAACACGTCGCCGCGGAGCAGGAACTCGTGGTCCTGTTCGAGGCTGTCGAGGGCTTCGCCCAGACTCGACGGAACCTTCGGGACGCGGTGCGCCTCCTCGGGCGGCAGCTCGTAGATGTTCTTGTCGAGGGGTTCGCCGGGATCGATCCGGTTGAGCACGCCGTCCAAGCCGGCCATGAGCAGCGCCGAGTAGGCGAGATACGGGTTGGCGGCGGGATCGGGCGGACGGTACTCGATGCGCTTGGACTTCGGCGACTCGCTGAAGGTGGGAATGCGGATGGCCGCGGAACGGTTGCGCGCGCTGTAGGCGAGGTTGACCGGGGCCTCATAACCCGGGACAAGCCGCTTGTAGGAGTTCGTCGTCGGATTGCAGAGGGCGCACAGGGCGCGCGCGTGCTTGAGGATGCCGCCGATGTAGTGCAACGCCATCGGGCTCAGACCGGCGTATTCCTTGCCGGCGAAGAGCGGCTTGCCCTTGGACCACAGGGACTGGTGGGTGTGCATCCCGGAGCCGTTGTCACCGAACAGCGGCTTGGGCATGAAGGTCACGGTCTTGCCGTGTTTCCGGGCCACATTCTTGATGATGTACTTGTACAGCATCATCGTGTCGGCCGTCTTCACCAGCGTGTTGAACCGGAAGTCGATCTCGGCCTGGCCCGCCGTCGCCACTTCATGGTGCTGACGTTCCACCACGATCCCGAGCTGTTCCATCACCAGACACATCTCGGTCCGGAGGTCCTGCTGGGTGTCCGTCGGACCCACCGGGAAGTATCCCTCCTTGTGGCGGATCTTGTAACCGAGGTTCCCGCTGCCGGGACCCTCGATCTCATCGCGGCCGCTGTTCCACGCCGCCTCGCCGCTGTCGACTTCGTAGAAGCAGCCGTTCGCCTTCTGATCGAACCGGACGCTGTCGAAGATGAAGAACTCGGCCTCCGGTCCGAACACCGCCGTGTCGGCGATGCCCGTGCCGCGCAGGTATTGCTCTGCGCGATGGGCGATCCCACGCGGATCGCGGGAATAGGGTTCCTTGGTTCCCGTTTCCGAGATCGTCGCCGTCACCGAAAGCGTCGGCACCGCGCAGAACGGATCAACAAAGGCCGTCGTGGGATCGGGCATCGCGAGCATGTCGGAGGCCTCGATCGACTTCCAACCGCGGATCGACGAGCCGTCGAACCCGAATCCCTCCTCGAACACCTCCTCGGTGAGCTCTCCCACGGGCACGGTGAAGTGCTGCCACGTGCCGAATGTGTCGACGAACTTCACGTCGACCATGCGGGCGCCGGCCTTCTTGGCCAGCGCGAGGACATCCTTGGGGGTGCTCATCGGGGCTTGGGGTCAGTTCGAGTACTCGCGCGGGTCCGCCACGCGACCGGCCACGGCGCTCGCGGCGACGGTGGCGGGGCTGGCCAGGAACACCTGCGATTCCTTGTGGCCCATGCGGCCCGGGAAGTTGCGGTTCGTGGCGCTGATGCACTTCATCGGCGTGTTCATGCGCCCGAAGGTGTCCACGGGTCCGCCGAGGCAGGCGGCACAGCCGGCGTTCTCGGTCATCTGCACGCCGGAGCCCACGAGGATGTCCCAGATGGTCTGATCGCCCCAACGGGTCGTCTGCAGGTCATGGACGATCTCCGGGGTCGCCGGCACGCCGAAGGTGTCGATCGAAACCCGACGCCCGCGAACGATGCGCGCGAACTCGACGAAGTCGCTGGTCTTGCCGCCGGTGCACGACCCGATGTAGGCGCGGTCAAGCTTCACATCGGCCATCTCGGTGACCTTCTTGCGTTGGCCGGGATCGGGGTGGCAGGCGACGGTGGGCTCGAGCTTGTCGAGGTTGATGACCGTCTCGTAGATGAACTTCTGGTCCGCGTCGGCTTCCACCGGTTCGTACTTCTGCTTGGTACCGTTCAGGCGGGTGCGCGACTCGATGTACTCGGCGGTACGGGCGTCGAAGGGGAAGATGCCGTTCTTGCCGCCGGCTTCGATCGCCATGTTCGCGATGGTCATGCGGTCGTCCATCGACAGGCTGGCAACGCCGGGCCCGTCGAACTGCATCGCGCGGTAGGTCGCACCGTCGAAGCCGATCTCACCGATGATGTGCAGGATGATGTCCTTGGCCATGACGCCGGGCTGGAGACGGCCCTCGAACCGGAAGCGCATGGTCTCGGGCACCTTGATCAACAGCTTGCCGGTGCCGAGCACGAAGCCGGCATCCGTGTTGCCGATGCCGGTCGCGAACTCGTTGAACGCGCCCGCCATGCAGGTGTGCGAGTCCGTACCGAACAGGATCTCGCCGGGGCGGGTGTGCCCCTTCTGCGGCAGGGCGGCGTGGCAGACGCCGGCGTAGTTGGAGCCGTACTGCTTCTTCAGCAAGCCCTTGGTGGCATCGAACTTCCAGTTGCCGTTGGCGTCGTCGATGACGTCGTAGAAGTAGGGAAGCTGCTGTTCGCGGGCGAAGTCGCGGAGGATGTCGACGTTGCGGTTCGACTTGGAATCCGCCGTGAAGATGTAGTGGTCGGGAATGATGACCACCCGTTGGCGGTCCCAGACCTTCGCGTCCTTGCCGAACTCGCGCTTGAACACGCCGATCGTCCCCGGTCCGCAGACGTCATGCGTCATCAGCACGTCCGCGTTCACCCAGATGTTGTCGCCCGCAGTGACCTGCGCCTTGCCTGCGGCACGCGCCAGGATCTTCTCCGTCAAAGTCATGGTTTGGTTACCCTACTTGACCCTATCCGCAGGCGCAATCCCGCCGTCCAGACCGGGAGTTTGAAGTTTGAAGATTCAAGTTTGAAGCCAGCCATGGGGTGGGGTGACCCAGGGTTCCGCTCCGCTCCACCCCGGGCTGTCGCGTTGCGGCGAGGGCTGGTGCGGGATGCATGTCCGGGGTACGCCGGAGGCGTGGGAGCGGGTAGCCCGGGGTGCGAAGCGACCCCGGGCCACGCGTGGGAAAGGATGAACAACCCCGGAGGGGTTGGAGGATCGCGAGCCTTCGCACCCCTCCGGGGTGCGGATTCCAAATCGACACGCCATTCCCCGGCTACGTGCTTCGCACGACCCGGGGCTATCGGCTCCCATCCCTCCGGGATGACAGAGGCGACGGGGGTGTCGCGCGGGTGGTGGGCACGCGCTTTCGTCGGCATCCCTTCGGGATGCCTTTCACGCCGGAGGCGTGGGAGCAGGTAGCCCGGGGTGCGAAGCGACCCCGGGTTACGCGTAGGAAAGGATGAACAACCCCGGAGGGGTTGGAGGATCGCGAGCCTTCGCACCCCTCCGGGGTGCGTGTTCTTAATGAAGCGCGTTGTCCCCGGGTGCGTGCTTCGCACGACCCGGGGCTATCGGCTTCAACGCCTCCGGCGTACAGACTCCGACAACGGTTAACGCGCAACTTCCCAGTTGCCTGCCCCGAAGGGGCAACCGGTGAAAGTAGGCCGCGTGCCCTCACGCGGCGCTTCATGGATCCCGCCGGGTGAGGGCACCCGGCCTGCAAGCGAACTTCAAACTTCAACCCCCAATCCTGAATCTGCTCTGCTCTGGCCATGACACGAGGATGGCGTGGATGGGCGGCGGTGGTGGCGGCGACGTGCGTGGGCGGCAGCCTGTTGGCCGCTACGGCGGTCCAGGAACGGGCGGATCGCTTCCTCACCCTGGTGAATGCCGGTTACCAGGCCCTTTACCGGGTGGAGAGCGAGGCGCAGTGGAAGTCCTCGACGGACGTGAAGCCCGAGCATGACGCAGCCACCGAGACCGCCGGCCGGGCGCGGGCGGCCTTCAACGGTAACGCCGCGATCATCCGGGAGGCGCGTGAACTCCTCGGACAGCGCGAGGCCCTGACCGAACTTCAGGTCCGCCAGCTCCAGCGGTGCCTGCTGAACGCCGCCGAAGGTCCGATGACCAATCCGGACCTCGTCGGTCGCCGGATCGCTGCCGAAACCGCCCAGGCCTCCACGCTGAACGGGTTCCAGTTCCAGTTGGGCGGATCGAATGTCGTGGCCAACGACCTCGATCGGATCCTCGGAAAGTCCACGAACCTCGGGGATCGCCGGGCGGCGTGGGAGGCCTCGAAGCGCACGGGACCGGCACTGAAGCCCGGTCTGGTGAAGCTCCGCGAGATGCGCAACGCCTGCGCCCGGGAGATGGGCTATTCCAACTACTTTGCGCTCCAGGTAGCAGCGTACGGGATGACGACCGAGGAGATGGTCCGCCTCAACGACGACTTCATGACGGCCCTGCGGCCGCTCTACCTCCAGCTCCACACCTGGACCAAACACGAACTGGCGAAGAAGTACGGCCAACCCGTGCCCAACCGCATCCCGGCCCACTGGATCAACAACCGGTGGTCGCAGGAATGGGGCGGCTTGGTCGAGGCCGTGAACCTCGACCGCTACTTCGAAGGTCGCGACCCCGCCTGGATCACCCGGACCGCGGAGGATTTCTACGTCGGCATGGGTTTTCCCCGATTGCCCGAGACCTTCTGGACGCGTTCCGACCTCTTCCCGGCACGCGCTGGCGAGGCCCGCCTGAAGAACAGTCACGCCTCCTGCTGGCATGTGGATCTTCAGGACGACATCCGCTCGCTGATGAGCGTCGAATCGAACCCGTGGTGGTTCACGACCGCGCATCACGAACTCGGACACGCCTATTACTTCATCAGCTACACCCGACCCGAGGTTCCGCCCCTGCTGCGCATCGGGGCCAATCCCGCCTTTCACGAGGGCGTCGGCGAACTCATCGGCCTCGCCTCCTCCCAGCTGCCCTATCTCAAGTCGCAGAAGATCGTTCCCGCGGACTACGCCCCCGACGAGGTGGCCGTCCTGCTGAACGACGCGTTGACGCACTCGATTCCCTTCCTGTTCTGGGCTTCCGGGACGATGACGCACTGGGAAGCCGACGTGTACGCCGGCAACCTTCCGGAATCGGAGTGGAATGCCCGCTGGTGGAAGCACGTCGGGGACTTCCAGGGCGTCGAGGCCCCGGGCGGTGCCGGTTCGCGCGGTGAGGAATGGTGCGATGCGGCCACCAAGACCCACATCAACGACAACCCCTGCTACTACTACAGCTATGCGGTCGCGACCGTCCTGAAGTTCCAGTTCAACGACCACATCGCACGGAAGATCCTTCGGCAGCCGCCGCAGAGCTGCAATTACGCCGGCAGCCGCGAGGTCGGCGATTTCCTCCGCCGGATGCTGGAGTCCGGCGGCACGCGCGACTGGCGCACCGTCCTGCGCGAGGCAACGGGTGAGGACCTCTCCACGCGTGCGATGGTCGAATACTTCAAGCCGTTGCAGAAATGGCTCGAGGAACAGAACCGCGGCCGCAAGATCGGATGGGAATGAGCACACTCCCGCGCGATCCGATCCTGGCCGTCGACGGGCTGACGCGACGGTTCGGATCCCGCGTGGCGGTGGATGGCGTCTCCTTCCGCATCGGAGCCGGGGAATCGGTGGGATTGCTCGGTCCCAACGGTGCCGGCAAGACCACGACCGTCGGGCTGATCTGCGGTCTGCTCCGTCCGACCGCAGGCGAGGTCCGCATCGCTGGCCGATGCGTCGGAAACGACGCGGATCCGCTGAAGTCGACGATCGGATTGGTGCCGCAGGAGCTGGCGTTGATGGAACCGCTGACCGCGCGCGCCAACCTCGAACTCTGCGGTGCCCT
>JAIXZE010000244.1 GCA_027489875.1 Verrucomicrobiales bacterium | reverse complement strand
GCCACGATGGCATCGCCCATCTCGCGGGTTCCCACGCGGCGTGCGGTGGGGTCTGCGGGATTGAAGATGTCACCGGTGCGCAGGCCCTGGTCGATGGCGGCGGAGACCGCGCGATCGATGGAGGCGGCGGCGTCCGCCAGGCCGAAGCTGTAGCGGAGCATCAATGCCACGGACAGGATCTGCGCGATGGGGTTGGCGAGATTCTTTCCGGCGATGTCGGGAGCTGTGCCGCCGGCGGGTTCGTAGAAGCCGAACGTCTGCTGTGCGGAGGTGGCCCCGAGGCTGGCGGAGGGCAGCATGCCGAGGGAACCGGCGAGCGCGGCGGCCTCGTCGCTGAGGATGTCGCCGAACATGTTCTCGCAAAGCACCACGTCGAATTGGGTGGGGCGCAGGAGGAACTGCATGGCGGCGTTGTCGACGAACTGATGTTCGAGGGCGACGTCCGGGTATTCCTTGCCGATGCGGGTGACGGTATCGCGCCAGAGGACGCCATTCTCGAGGACGTTGGCCTTGTCGATGGACGTGACCTTCTTGCGGCGGAGGCGGGCGGCGCGGAAGGCGACGTGGGCGATGCGCTCAATCTCCGGCGTGGTGTACACCATGGTGTCGATGGCGCGCTGGGTCCGGGTGCCATCGGGCAGGGTGATCTCCTCGGTCTTCTTGGGTTGGCCGAAGTACATGCCGCCGGTGAGTTCGCGCACGACCAGGAGGTCGATGCCGTCGCCCTGACGCTCGGGCTTGAGCGGGCAGGAGTGCGACAACGCCTTCGGCAGCTGGACCGGACGGAGGTTGGCGAACAGCCCGAACTCCTTGCGGATGCGCAGCAGGGCGGCGCGTTCCGGGCGTTCCTCCTTGGGAATGGTGGGATCGCGGTCGGGAAGGCCGACGGAGCCGAACAGGATCGCGTCGGAGTTGCGGCAGAGGGCGAGGGTGGCGTCGGGAAGGGCCTTGCCGGCCGCATCGATGCCGGCCCAGCCGACCGGCGCTTCGGTGACCTCGAAGGCAATGGAGTACTTGCGGCCCACGGCGGCGAGGACCTTCAGGGCCTCACGCATGACTTCGGGGCCAATGCCATCGCCGGCAAGCGCGGCAATACGGAGCGTCTTGGAACTCATCGGGCGCGCAGTGTGGGAATCGGGAGGCTGTGGGAAAGTGAAATGTTCACTCCTTGGTGTAGATCTCGGCACCCTGGGTGACGAACTCGCGGGACTTTTCGTCCATGCCGCGCTTCAGGGCTTCCTCGGCGGACACACCCTGTTCCTCGGCGAACTTGCGGACGTCCTCGGTGATCTTCATCGAGCAGAAGTGCGGGCCGCACATGGAACAGAAGTGGGCGGTCTTGGCACCGTCCTGGGGCAGGGTCTCGTCGTGGAACTCGCGGGCCGTCTCGGGATCGAGGCCCAGGTTGAACTGGTCTTCCCAGCGGAATTCGAAGCGGGCCTTCGAGAGGGCATTGTCGCGGTACTGCGCCCCGGGATGTCCCTTGGCGAGGTCGGCGGCATGGGCGGCGATCTTGTAGGTGATGACGCCGTCCTTCACGTCCTTCTTGTTGGGCAGGCCCAGGTGTTCCTTGGGCGTGACGTAACAGAGCATGGCGCAGCCGTACCACCCGATCATGGCGGCCCCGATGCCGCTGGTGATGTGGTCGTAGCCGGGGGCGATGTCGGTCGTGAGGGGGCCGAGCGTGTAGAAGGGAGCCTCGCCGCACCATTCGAGCTGCTTGGCCATGTTCTCCTCGATGAGGTGCATGGGAACGTGGCCCGGGCCTTCGTTCATGACCTGCACGCCGCGATCCCAGGCGCGGCGGGTGAGGTCGCCCTGGGCCTTGAGTTCGCCGAACTGGGCTTCGTCGTTGGCATCCGCCAGCGAGCCCGGCCGCAGGCCATCGCCGATCGAGAAGCTGACGTCATACGCGGCCATGATGTCGCAGATCTCGTCCCAATGGGTGTGGAGGAAGTTCTCGCGATGATGCGCGAGGCACCACTTGGCCATGATCGAACCGCCGCGTGAAACGATGCCGGTGCGGCGACGCGCCGTCATCGGGATGAACCGGAGCAATACGCCCGCGTGGATCGTGAAGTAGTCCACGCCCTGTTCGCACTGTTCGAGGAGGGTGTCGCGGAAGAGTTCCCAAGTCAGTTCCTCCGCCCGGCCGCCCACCTTCTCGAGCGCCTGATAGATCGGGACCGTGCCGATGGGCACGGGGGAGTTGCGCAGGATCCACTCGCGCGTGGCGTGGATGTTCTTTCCGGTGGAGAGATCCATCACGGTGTCGGCACCCCACTTCGTGGCCCAGCGCATCTTCTCGACCTCCTCGTCAATCGACGAGGCCACGGCGGAGTTGCCGATGTTGGCGTTGATCTTCACCAGGAAGTTCCGGCCGATGATCATCGGCTCGGACTCCGGGTGGTTGATGTTCGCCGGGATGATGGCGCGGCCGGCGGCGATTTCGTCGCGGACGAATTCCGGGGTGATGTACTGCGGGATCCGCTGCGGGAACCGACGCAGCACGGAAGGCGTGTACGGGGAATCGGGCGAGGGCCCGGCATGCTGCTGGAGCAGGGAGTCGCGGGAGGCCTTCGGGCCGAACTTCTCGCGCAGGGCGTCCAGGCCCTGGTTTTCTCGGATGGCGATGAACTCCATCTCGGGCGTGATGATTCCCTGGCGGGCGTACCAGAGTTGGGTGACCGGATGGCCGGCGGAGGCCCGCAGCGGTCGGCGGCGCAGTCCCGGGAACTCGATCAAGCGGTTGCGCTCGGCCTGGCTGGCGTACTGGGCGTGCTGGGCGGACAGGTAGCCGTTGTCCATCGGCGTGACGGGGCGGCCGTCATACTCGGCCACGTCGCCGCGCCGCAGGATCCAGTCGCGGCGCAACGCCGGAAGGCCCTGCGTGACGTCGCCATGGAAGGTTGGATCGCCCCACGCACCGGAACAGTCATAGACGCGGACGGGTTCATTGACCTCGATCCGTCCATCGCGCGACTGGGTGGGATGCAGTTCGATTTCCCGCATCGGCACGCGCACGTCGGGATGGATCGTGCCCGGCAGGTACACCTTGGTGGACTTGGGAAGGGGCGTGCTGCTGTGGGGTTCGATGAACTCAGGTTTGGCGATCATGGGAGTGGACGTGGAAAGGGGCCGTGCGCGAAGGGGAAGGCACCGGAACGGACCGCTCCGGAACCGCTCAAGCAGGCGGTCCGGTCGGCCGTGAGTCGCGCATTGAAGGCGACGGACGTGATGGATGGAATCAGTGGCATTTCCCTTCGCCGGCATGACCCGGATCAGGTTCGACGGGTCTTCCGCGGCAGCGGAACTCTCAGTCGTCTCCTGACGACTCCCCGAACGTGGGTGCAATGTGCC
This sequence comes from Verrucomicrobiales bacterium, assembly GCA_027489875.1. Taxonomy (GTDB): domain Bacteria; phylum Verrucomicrobiota; class Verrucomicrobiia; order Limisphaerales; family UBA9464; genus UBA6176. Next base: position 37,402 of record JAIXZE010000244.1, on the reverse strand, counting down.
CGGGAAGGTGGCTTGGGCCAAGTCCGCAGTTTTTGGGGGGTGCGTCCGGCTACCCGGTTCGACGGTTCCGTCGGCGGAGCAGGGCGAAGCCCGCCAGCCCGGTTCCGGCCAGAAGCGCGTAGGTGCCTGGCTCCGGTACGGAAGCAAAGGACACGTCATCGAAGTGGAAGGAACCCGTATGGACGTCGCCTGGAAGGAACGATTGCACGGCGAGGACCAACCGGGCGGCATTGGCATCGGCCGGGACTTCGGCCGTGATGGCGAAGGCGTCGTACGCCCCGAGCGAAACCGGCGAGAGGTTGGGCGTGCGGGAGACCTCGGTGTCGGTGAGGGAGTTCCGCCATTCGATCCGGATTTCGACTTGGACGCCAACGGGTACTTCGGCTGCCGCGTGCCATCCAGAGAAGGTGTACTCAACGCCCGGTTGTAGATTGCGGAATTCCTGAACCACTCCCGCAAAGGAGTCCGGGACTCCGAAAATGGACAGCAGAAGGCTTTGGTTTCCCGATCGAGGGGAATCCACGCTGTTGGCCGCCCCGGTTTGGGGATTAGACTGGAAGGGAAACCAGGAGCCAACGGGGGATTCGGCACGGAAGACGGGGCTCTCGAAGCCCGGATTGAAGACCTGGGCTTGGGTGGAAAGAGTGCCTGCGAGGAGGAGCGAGGTCGCGAGGGAACAGGAACCTGGTCTGCGCAGGGGGGCGGATTGCTTTTTCATTGGATCTTGTGAGTACGCGGGGGCGTGCATGACGCACCCCGTTCTCGTGTCTTTCGCAAGACTCCTGCGTTCGTTACAGACGCCGTGAACACTTCGTGGGGGCGGCGCTCGGGGCGTGATCGGGTCGGGGTGTATTCCAGCATTCCCGGGGCCCGCAGGTGCAGAGCACCGACACAGAGCAGTCCACCGCGTGAGCCGTGGGTTGAAGCGCGAACGGGATCCAGCCCCAGCGGGGCGAAAGACACGGCAGGCTGCAATGAACTGAAACCGCACGCGAAGACGCGAAGGAAGCAGGGGCCGGGGCCGGGTGTTCGGCGAAGACGGCGGCGGTGAACTGAGACCGGGCAGATGTCCAACCGGTGGAGGCAGCGGGATTCCAGATCGGCGACGGCGGATACATTCGCGGCTTCGAGGCTTTGCGGCTTATTCGCCTCGTGTTCCGGAGCGCGTCTCCGCGTGAACCCATTCCTGTTCTCCACCGCATGGTTACGGATAAGGTGACCAAGCCGAAGGGGCTTGAGCGGAATCGAAAACAAAGGGGTGGGAGAACATCCGGGTTCGATCCCGATTCCGATTGCGATCCCGATACCGAAAAGGAAGCCCTCCGGACCTGGTGCCACGGCCCTGCCGGCTTCAGGGTGATTTCACACACCGGAAGCCGACGTGGGTGGAGCCGGTGTCGGGGGCTCCCTTGCCGCGGGTACCGATGCGGAACCGGGCGCAGTATTGGTCGGAACAGAGGAACGAGCCGCCGCGCTGGACGCGTTTGGCAACGCCGGGTTCGTCGGGGTCGAAGCTGTCCGTGGGGCCCGCGGGAGCCAAGGTGACGCCGGCGGACGCGCGCGGGCCGTAGATGTCGGGTCGGTACCAGTCCGAGCACCACTCCCAGACATTTCCGGCCATGTCGTAGAGGCCGTAACCGTTGGGAGGAAAGGAACGGATGGGGGCGATGCCGCGGAAGCCGTCTTCGGCGGTGTCCTGGATCGGGAAGTGGCCCTGGAAGGAGTTGGCCATCCAGCGGCCGCCGGGGCGGAACTCGGCGCCCCAGGCGTACTCGGCCTGCGCCATGCCGCCGCGTGCGGCGAATTCCCATTCGGCTTCGGTGGGGAGCCGCTTGCCCGCCCACTTGCAGAAGGCGAGTGCATCGTCGTGGCAGACGTGCACGACTGGCGTGTTTTCCAGTCCTTCAATGGTGCTCTGTGGGCCCAGCGGATGACGCCAGTTCGCCCCAGGAACGTAGCTCCACCATTCGAGCGGGTTGCTGAGGGTCACCGGTTCGTCGGGTGGGGTGAACACGGCGGAGCCCGGAACCAGCATTTCGGGATCCGCGCCGGGGTACTGTTCCGCGGTGGGCTTCCGTTCGGCGATGGTGATGTAGCCCGTGGCCCGGACGAATCGTTCGAACTCGGCGTTGGTCACCTCGGTGATGTCCATCCAGAAGCCACCCACGCGGACCCGGTGTGCGGGTTGGGCGTCGGGGAAGCCGGCGACCAATCCGGAGCACACGGGTTCGCCGGGATGGGCAGCCGCGCGTTGCTGGACGGCGGAATCGAGGGCGGGTCCGCCCATGACGAACTCGCCGCCGGGAATCCACACCATGCCGGGCGGGGCGTCACCCGCGGGCCGGTTGGTCGAGAGCGATGGTGGTGGCGGTGCGCTGGTGCCCGGCAGCGCGCCGGAGGAGGGTTGAGAAGCCGGGGACTTCTCGCGATCACATCCGGCCAGCGCGAAGACGGCGATCCCGGCCAGCGCCAGCAGGACGGGGCGCACGGCCTGGAAAGTCGCTCTTTCCGCGGCCGCGGTGTGGTTTGGGGGCACGCTCACGGTGCGGACTTCGCGAGGGCTTCCAGATAGTCGAGGATGGACGCGAACTCGCGCACCGTCAGGCCGGCCACCAATCCTTCCGGCATCAGCGAACGTTCCTGCTTTTCCCGCTTAACGATCTCGCCGAGCGGGATCTTCTGCTCCGCCGCGGCGATCGTGCGGATGGTGACGGCGTCCGCCGCCTCCTGAACCACGAAGCCGTCGACCTCGGAGCCGTCCTTGAGTTCGAAGTGATGCGTGACGAATCCCTGGGCGAGCGTCTTGCCCGGGATGAGGATGGCCTCGGCCAGTTCGCGTCGGCGGTAGGTCTTGGCGATGTGCCCGAGGAACGGGCCCTTGAGGGGTTCGTCCGTCTTGACCGTATGGCAGCCATTGCATCCCACCTGTCCGAAGAGCTGTTCGCCGCGGGCGCTGTCGCCCTTGGTTTCGAAGGCGGCCGCCAACGCGCGCTCCACCGTGAGGTCGCCCACCTTCGGTTCCTTGGCTTCCGCCGCGAATCGGGCCGGGTCGATCTTGAGTTGCTTGACGGCCTTGCGCGCCGCATCGGCAACGTCGGCATCGGTGTCCTCCAACGCGGCGACGAACTGGGCTGCCCGGGAGGCATCCCCGGCGATTCCCGCCGCCTTCATGATCTGCACCCGACGCCGGGCGACGGCCCAGCCTTCGTCGAGCGCCTTGGAAGCGGAGGCCTTGTTCTCGGGCGAGGCCGTCTTGCGTCCCGCGATCTTCAGCAGGGCGACGTCCGCCCACACGGAGGGTTCACCGGCGAGGCGGGCTGCCTCGCTGGCGAAGACCTCGTGGCGGGAATCCAGTTGCGACGCATTCAGGAACGCCGAACGGGTCTTCTCCGCCTGATGGTTCTCGGTCTTCGTCGCCAGCACCCGGGGCAATCCGTTCACCACCGCGCGCCAGCCTTCTGCCGAATCGGAGCGGGTGAGGGCCTGCACGGCCTGCGCCCGGGCCGCGTCCGGAATGGAGTCGGCGGTCGCCGCCCGCGCGAGAGGAGCAATGGCAGATGGCGGTATGGAATCCGCGGTGGCCAACTGGGCTGCGACGGCCGGCAGGAGCGCCGGGTCCTGTTCCGCGAGCTGGATCAATTTCCGCAATGCGGATCCCGATTGGATGCGATGACGCGAAAGCTCGCTGCCCACGAAGGCCGCCTCCGCTGCGCCCGCCGATTCCACGGTGGCCTGCAGTGCGGCGAGGATCCGGGGCGACGCGTCCCATTCCTCGGGTTGGTAGTAGGGCCCACGCGTGTCCGGGCGCGTTCCCCAGGAATCGCCCTTCCACGGGCCATCCACATGGTACAGCCGGCAGAGCGTGGTCAGCAGGCCCTGGCGACGGGCGGCGTCCGTTTCCTTGCCGAGCCGTTCGATGAGACCGTCGACGACGGGACCTTCGTGCCAGGATTGAAGCACCCGACCGAGGCCGCGGCGGACAGCCGCCGGGGTGCCGCGCTCGTCCAGGGCGGCGAATACGGCCGGCACCGCCTTCAAGGCCGACAGGGCGTGTACGGCGGTGTGGGCCACGATCGGATCCGGGTCGGCGAGCAAGGGGATCATCGAAGCGGCTGCCTCCACACGCCCCATCCGGGCGAGCGTGATCAAGGCTTCCTTGCGGGTCCGAGGATCGGTCGAAGCCAACGTCGGAGTCACCGGTGCCAGAGGAACCTCACGGGCGTGCGTCGGGTGATCGCCCAATGCCCGCAGCACCCAGGGAGCGATCGACGGATCCTTGAGCAGCGGGAGGAGGGCAGGGTGGCTGGCGACTCCGCCCGCGAGCTTCAAGGCGAACACGGCGGCAATCCGGGACGACAACAGCCGGGCGGGATCGGCGGCGAACTGCGACAATGCCTTGGATCCTTCACCCGTGACGCCCTTGCGGACGAGGGCCCGCTGGGCCTCCAGCCGACGCCGATGCGATGGGGACGCCAGTTCTGCCACGAGGTCGGACTCGCCCAGTTCCGAATACCGGGGAAGGGCGGGGGACTTGTATCCCTTGGGCGTTACGCGCACGAGGAACCCAACTTCCGGTCCGACCCAGGTGAACGAGGCCCCCTTCCAGCTCGCGCCGTAGATGGCGGAGTGGGCGTCGACATCCACATCGGTGACGCGGGGCAGGCGCAGGAACTCCTTTTGCCCGGCGGTGAACGTGGCTCCCTTCGGCGTGAGCGAATGCTGGTACACCCACTCGCGTCCCCAGTCGGCCGTGAAGGGGGCGTTGTTCCATTCGGCGGGAAGGCCGGGTTCGTCCACCCAGCCGCCGCCGCAACCGGAGCCGCCACCGTAGTCCGCGAGCGGCGGGATGATTTCGTCGCCGAAATTCTTGAAGAGCCGCGGATACCCGTGCTGGGTCATCCCGGTGAAATGGTGAAGCCGGACATCCCAGCCGCCGCCGTCGTTGGTGTTGTCGCGGGCGAACCCGTCCAGGAGTGGACTGACGGCCACCTCGAGGATGTTCCGGGTGCCGTCGGCCCACACTTCCAGGTCGGAGCCGTCCGGCCGGACGCGGACAACGCCGCCGCCACGCAATTGCAGCTTCTTCCCGTCTGTACCCACGGCCTCCATGAAGCCGAAATCGCCAATGGCCGCGTACAACCACCCGTCCACGCCCAACTCGAGGCCGTTGGAGGAATGGTCGGCGGGACGATCCTTGAAGGTGAACGCAATGCCCTTCACGAGGGTCTTGCGCTCTTCCGCCACACCGTCGCCGTCGCGATCGAAGAAGACGCTGATGTCGGGCGGATGCAGCACGTACAGCCGGTCATGGTCCCACACGAGACCGCGCGGCGAATCGATGTCGGGCACCAGCGCGCGGACCTCGTCGGCCTGCCCGTCGCCGTTGGTGTCGCGGACGCGCAGCACCCGTCCGAGATGGGGCTTCCGATCGAGCGATCCGTTGCCGTCGGAGGAGACATAGACGGTGCCGTCGGGAGCGGCGGCCACGAAGACGGGGTAGTTGACCGCGGGGGGCGTGGCGAAGATGGAGGCTTCGAAGCCCTCGGGGACGCGAACCTCACGGAGCAGGGAGGCCGCCTTTTCAGGCGAAGCGACGGCCGGCATGCCGACCAGTTCCTCTGGGGTCGGCTGCCGATCCTTGGCGGTGAACGGAGCTGCCAACGCAGCCGCGCAGGGGAACACGAGCCCCGCAATGAGTCGGAGGTGAAGCACGCGACAGCATGCGCCCGTTTCCGCGGCGGTTTCAACCGGGACTTCCTCGGGGAGTGCCGGCGTGTGGACTCCGGACCCTGCCCCCGCACGCAACGGGGTGGCGACGTCCTCGTCGACGTTCCAAAGTCATTCCCAACGGCAACGAGGACGTTGCCGCCTTGTTTGAGCTGGAGGCGGCACCAAGCTGCACCCAAGGTGCAGGCTTATGCGCCCGTTTTGGCGTGGTGATGTCCCCGTCGAGGTCCCGGAACCTTCCCCAAGGCGTTGGGGCGACCCATTTCGACGGTGACGAAAGTGCCTTCAGTGGAATCCATCCTTGCCGGGGAGTGCATTGCGCGGTTACACGTCCGCGGCTTATTCATGGGGAAGGCTCTCATCATCGCAGAGAAGCCGTCGGTGGCGGCAGACATTGCCAAGGCCATCGGGGGCTTCACGAAGGACAAGTCCGGTGACTTTTTCGAAAGTGACCGCTACGTCCTGTCCTCGGCTGTCGGTCACCTTCTGGAACTGACCGTTCCGGAGGAGCACGACGTCACCAAGGGGAAGTGGACCTTCGCCATGTTGCCGCACCTTCCGCCGCGGTTCGGTCTGGCGCCGATCGAGAAGAACGAAAACCGCCTGAAGGTGCTGGCGCGCCTGATCAAGCGGAAGGACGTGGATGCCTTGGTCAATGCGTGCGACGCAGGCCGCGAAGGGGAATTGATCTTCCGGAACATCGCCGCGTACACGGCTGCGAAGCAACCCGTGCAGCGCCTTTGGCTGCAATCCATGACGCCGCAGGCCATCCGCGATGGCTTCGCGAAGCTGCGTTCGGACGGAGATATGCGTCCGTTGGCGGATGCATCGCGGTGCCGGTCGGAGGCCGACTGGCTCGTGGGCATCAATGGCACCCGCGCCATGACGGCCTTCAACAGCAAGGCGGGCGGCTTTTTCCTGACGACCGTGGGCCGGGTGCAGACACCGACCCTCGCGATCGTGGTGGAGCGTGAGGAACGCATCCGCAAGTTTGTTTCGCGCGATTACTGGGAGGTGATTGGAACCTTCCAGGCGGCCGGCGGCTCGTACACGGGCAAGTGGGTCGACGAAGGGTTCCGCAAGCCCGAGGGACGCGATGCCGATGCGGAATTGCGGCCGGACCGGCTGTGGGACAAGGCGCGCGCGGAAACGATCCGCCAGCGGTGCGAGAACAAGGCGGGCACGGTCACGGAAGAGAGCAAGGCCGCGACGCAGTTGTCGCCGTTGCTGTACGACCTGACCACCTTGCAGCGGGAGGCCAACCAACGCTTTGGATTCAGCGCGAAGAACACGCTGGCGTTGGCCCAGGCGTTGTACGAGCGGCACAAGGTGCTGACCTATCCCAGAACGGATTCACGCCACCTGCCTGAGGATTACCTGGGCACGGTGCGCAAGACGCTGGAGACCTTTTCCGGGGCAGGTTCGGAGGGAACGGTGGCGATGCCCTCCGCCTTTGGCCATCTGGCGCAAAAGATCCTGGCCGAGGGATGGCTGCGGCCGAACAAGCGCATCTTCAACAACGCAAAGGTCAGTGATCACTTCGCGATCATTCCCACCGGCGTGATGCCGAAGGGTTTGACCGAACCCGAGCAGAAGCTGTTCGAGTTGGTGACGCGCCGGTTCCTGGCGGTGTTCTTTCCTGCGGCGGAGTACCTCGAGACCATCCGCATCACCCGGGTCGAAGGCGAACCCTTCAAGAGCGTGGGCAAGGTGCTTGTCCGGGCCGGTTGGCTGGAGGTTTACGGACGGGAGGCGGCCGATGACGAGACGCCGACGTTGGCTCCCGTGAAGGCAGGCGAGACGGTCCAGACGACGGCGATCGAGGTGAAGGGCCTGGCGACGAAACCGCCGGCCCGTTACACGGAAGCCACCTTGCTCAGCGCCATGGAAGGCGCGGGCAAGATGGTCGAGGACGATGAGTTGCGCGAAGCCATGGCCGAACGCGGGCTGGGGACACCGGCAACGCGGGCAGCGATCATCGAAGGGTTGATCTCCGAGGAGTACCTGTTGCGGCAGTTGCGGGAGCTGATGCCCACCGCCAAGGCCTTCTCGCTCGTGCAGCTCCTGCGCGGGCTGGGCGTCGCCGAGCTGGCCCGGCCCGAGATGACCGGGGACTGGGAGGCGAAGCTCAAGAAGATGGAACGGGCCGAGCTGGCGCGCGACGTCTTCATGGAGGACATCCGGTCGTTCACCGCCGAAATCGTCCGCAAGGCGAAACTCTACGACAAGGACACGATCCCGGGCGATTTCGGCAAGCTGACGGTTCCGTGCCCGCGCTGCGGTGCGGAGGTTCATGAGAAGTTCCGCGACTTCAAGTGCACGGCCTGTGCGTTCAGCGTGAGGAAGGTGCTTTCTGGACGGATGTTCGAGCCGGCCGAGGTCGAGCAGCTCATCCGCGAGAAGCAGTTGGGGCCGTTGCAGGGGTTCCGGTCCAAGATCGGGCGCCCGTTCGCCGCGTTGCTCAAGCTGAGCCCGGAGTTCGAGGTGAAGTTCGATTTCGGTGACGAGGGCAAGGATGGCGAGGGCGGGGCGGAATCAGCCCCGGACTTCACGGGCAAGGAGCCCGTCGGCAACTGCCCGAAGTGCCAATCACGCGTGTTCGAGAACGGCGTCAACTACGTCTGCGAGAAGGCGGTGGGGCCGGCGAAGACCTGCGACTTCCGGTGCGGTGCGGTCATCCTGATGCAGACCGTGGATCGCGCCCAGATCTCGAAGCTGCTGAGCACCGGGAAGACCGATGTGCTCAAGGGCTTCGTCTCGCGGAAGACGAATCGGAAGTTCGAGGCGTTCTTGGTCGTCAAGGACGGCAAGGTGAGCTTCGAGTTCCCGCCACGCGAGAAGAAGGCCGGTGGCAAGAAGGGGGCGTCGGCAGAGCCCGAACAGAAGTTCGACTTCGCCGGTCAAACCTCGATGGGCGCCTGTCCGAAGTGCGGCGGCGCGATCTACGTCGGCGGGGAGAATTACCTCTGCGAGAAGACGCAGGCCGAGGGCAAGAAGTGCACGTTCAAGGTGGGACGTACGATCCTCGGGCAGGCGGTCGATCCGGAGCAGTTCGGCAAGATGCTGGCCAATGGGCGTACCGATCTCCTCAAGGACTTCGTCAGCCGCAGCGGCAAGCAGTTCCAGGCCCACCTGGTCATGGGCGACAAGGGCAAGGTCGAGTTCGAGTTCCCGCAGGAGTAGTGCCGGGCCGCGGAGCGGGGCGGGGGTCTAGGCGAGCAGAGTTCCCGTTGAAGGGGTGTCCGGCTCAAAACAGGTGCGGAGCACCGACAGATGTTAACCCATGGCGTGAGCCGTGAGTCGCGTGTCCGGAAGGATCACCAGCCCAAGCGGGGCGACAGACACGGCAGGCTCCCATGCACTGAAACCTCACGCGAAGACGCGAAGACGCGAAGACCCGAAGGAGGCAAGGCGTTGTCTCACGCTGGGTCGCGGGGGTCGCCGAGGGGGGGAGGCGGACGCTTCACGCCTCCGCTTCCATGCCTTGCCAACGCCAACGCCAACGGCGTTGAGACCCCGAGCCCAGGGTTGGCCGAGGAACGAGGACAACCCTGGGTTTGCTCCGGATGCCCCAACCAACCGCATCGCGGTTGTGGCCAACATCGAGCCCAAATCCGAATCGCCATGATCCGCCACAACATCTGAGCGGAATCCATGCAGCAGATATCTCGCGCAGAGGCGCAGAGGCGATGAGGAAGACAGGGAATGGGAAGCATGGGTGCCGCAGGGTGACTCGATGAGCGTGACCGAAAGGCCCTCTTTCTCCGCGTCTCCGCGTGAACCTATTCCCGTTCTCTACCGCAGGGTTACGTTTCAGGCCCGGAGGGCCGAAAGACAGAAGCCCATGGCGTGAGCCGCGCCTCCCACGTCCTCACGGATCACCAACCCCAGCGGGGCGACAGACGGGACTGACCCCACTGCCCTACGTGGGTCATGGTATAGCCAGGCAATCAACTCAGTGCACCGGCATTCTCTGTCTCAGTTCGGTTTGATCAGCTTGCGCACGAGCTTCTCATGTTCCTTCGTGACCATGACCTTGTCGGGATAAATCCAGACAACGAACTCCTCCTTCACGTCGTCCGACTGAAAATAGATGATCCAGTCCTTGGTGGCGTGGCAGAGAACCTTCTGGATTCCAAGAACCAGCCGCGGAAAGGCCTCAACCGCCCTGTCACTCAGCAGAACTACCGTCGTTGAGCGGGCAATCCTCCCTCTGTTCAACAGTGAGTAATCTTCGTTCTTCTCGAAGTCGACCTCGAGAAACTCTCCAATCCGGCCTTCGAGCCACTTCAATTCCGAATCAAGAAGGCCTTCGTTCGTATCCGAATTGCTCCAATTGAAGGGTTTCTTGGTGTCATAGAGGTCGGGTACTTCGGATCGAGATCATACTCCACGTAGTCAATCAATAGCACGATCGTGTAGATCTCGTCGGGTGAAAGGCCCGATGACAGAGCATATTCCGAGAACTTGTTGGTGGTCATACCGTCAGCAAGGCAGGTCCGTGGATGGGCCAGAATGGCAAGTGCGGCAAAAGCGGCAATCACCCGAGCGAGAAGCCCGCGCGTTCCCTGACGACCCACGCTCCTCCGCGCCCGATCCCTTCCGCCGAAGCGTTGTGACTCCATATCCTCACCGAGAGGACGTTGCCGCCCTGTTTTGCGCAAGAGCTGTGTCGAGGTGTGCCGTTCTGCTTCTGTCCCGCGCCGTCCTCCCCGCCAGGATCTTTGGGAACCTTCCATCCAAAGCACCGGAACAGGAGACAGCCGAGGATGAACAATCCCAGCGAGTGTTCGAGGAGGGCGGCTTTCGTGTCGTTGGTGTCCTTCGAGGTTGGTCCGTGGCGAGGGGTTGAACCACGAAGCGCACAATGGATCCGATTTGGCTCACGCAAAGAACCGACCCTCTACGGAAAGGGTGTTTTGCAGCAATGAACTGGCGGTCTTGATTGCATGCGCCGGGTGAGGGTACCCGGCCTTCAGCCTCGACCCATTGAAGGCCGCGTGACCCCACGCGGCGCATCCCCAATCCCGCCGGGTGAGGGCACCCGGCCTTCAGATCCGTTGCTTGTCCTCAACGAACCGGTCCTCAGTTCATTGGTCAGGAGACGCGAAGAAGGGCGGGGTCGTGGGTGCCTTGTTCGGCGAAGACGTCGTCGGTGAAATGGAACCGGGCGACTTTTGGGTCGGTGGATGCAGGGGGATTCCAGATCGGCGACGACGGACACCTTGGCGGCTTCGAGGCTTTGCGGCTTATCCGCTTCGTGTTCCGGGACGTTGTCGAGCGATGGTGCAGCGAGCGGATGTTGGCGTTCGTGGGCGAAGGGAATCTGTCGCCCCTGCCGGGGCTGGGTTTTCATGGGGGACGAAACCCAGCGCTCACGCGCTGGGCTATCCTCTGGCGGCCCTCCGGGCCTGGGGCCACGGCTCGTGAGGACGTTGCGTGAGCGAGGATCCGCATCGGATTGCACGGATCGCAGCAGCTAACCGCGTGGATACCTCTCAGGCACCCTTGGACAATCGCTCGATCAACTGGGCGTCTGCGGGTGGGAACGGGTACTGCCCGAGTTGGGCTGGCTCGATCCATGCGAGGGCTGCGCACTCGATGGGGCGGGGTTCACCGGAAGCGATGGTGCAACGGAAGAACCGCAGGCGAACGGACTTCTCCGGGTAGTGGTGGACGACTTCCTCGAACAGGCTGCCGACCTCGGCCTCGAATCCCAGTTCCTCGCGGAGCTCGCGCTGAAGGGCCACTTCCCACGATTCCCCGGCGTGCAGTTTTCCTCCGGGAAACTCCCAAAGCCCGCCCAGATGTTTGTCGGGCGGGCGTTGGGTGATCAGGAGGAGACCGTCGCGGAACACCAGACCGGCAGCGACGTCCAGAACGATCATGCTGCTCCCTGCCTCAGGGACGCATGCGGACACTGCCCCCGCAGGCAACGAGGTGGCGACGTCCTCGTCGCTGTTCCAAGGTCATTCCCAAGGCGATGAGGACATCGCCGCCCCGAATCCTTTCCAAAAGGGGGCCGTTTCAAGGTGCGGCCCCGGCTCAGGGGATGGCCGTGGCGGGGAGCACGTTCACCGAGTTGGTGAGGGTGGCCGCCTGATTCAGCTCCGGGTGGGCGCGCAAAAGGGAAGCGCGGCGGACGAAGGCGTCGCTGGTCAGATCGCGGTCCGTCGACTTGGTGATCTCGTCGTAGAGCGCCAAGGCTTCCTTGGGCTGCTTGAGGGACTCGTGAAGACGTGCCTTGGCGAGGCGGGCCCGGTTGGCGACGAGGGATCCGGCGGGATGGCCAATGACCTTCTGGTAGGCGGCGATGGCGTCGGCTCCGCCCTTTTCGGCATCCACGCAGGCCGCGAGGCCGTACATCGCGATGGCACCGAGGACGCCCGGATCGTCAGCGGCCTTGTCAAACTGGGCCTTGGCGTCGGCATACTTTCCGGCGGTGAAGAACTCGCGGCCGGCGATCAGACTGGCATGGATGGCTGCCGGAGCGCCGCTGTGCTTGGCGGCGACCTCGACGAACTTGGCCGGGTCTGCGGCCGGGGCGTCGTTCTTGCCCGGAGAGAGGAGGAGCATCAGATCGCGGCTTGCGTTGACGACCTTCGCCTCGCGTTGGTGGTTGATGACCAGGGTCACCGCGATCACGACGACGATGGCGCCGATACCGAGGAAGACGTTGCGCTTGTTGACCTCGTACCAGGCCAGCAAGTCGATTTGCAGCGAGGATTCCCCCGTGGATTCCTGATTGCCGTTGCTCATGTAAGCCGCGCAGGGTGAGGGCGGGCGATTGAAAGGCAAGGCGGAATTCCGTTTTGAAATGTCTTTGCTGTTGACCCCGCGAGGGCGTCCCGGAGACATAATGATCCCACGTGCCGGTCGAATCGACCGGCGGATTTGTCAGGAATTACATGGCTAGAGGATCTCGGAGCGCGGCAAACAGCAAGTTGGCAACACCGCGAGCGGTCAATACGACCAAGTACGATGCCCACCACAAGGTGCTCACCAACACGTATGGCAGCTTCGCTGACCTACGGCGTGAATTGTCCGACTCGAAGGAGAAGGTCAGCGAGCGCGAAGCAGTCCTGAAGATCCTCGCGACCTGCGCGGATCCGCAACGGGCGTACCTGTTGTTCGACGACTATCTGGAGAAGCTGGCCTTGCGCCGCTCGGACTTTGGGCAGCACGACTGGTGGGCGCGTATCCAGGCGGCCACGGGCAAGGCCCGCATGGAGGAGGTGGCCATGCTGTTCCTCCGCTCCAACCGCTCTCTTCCCACGGAGCTGATCGCCCACGCCAATTTCGAGCGCTTCGCCGAGGTCGAGCAGTCCGAGAAGGAATCCGGATTCGTCCAGGAACTGGAGGACTGGCTCTTCCCGCCGCACCACACCCACCTCGATTCGCCCCGTGCGGCATTGCGCGTGGTGTGCGAACCGCAGCGGACGGGTGAGGACCTCAACCAGTGGCGGTTGGCCGTCCACTTCTTCCTGTTCCGCAGCCGTTCGGGCGAGAAGGAGCGTTTCCTGTCGGATCTGTGTGACCTCCGGACGCGCGCGGCTCACGAGGCCGAACTGTTCCCTGCCGAGGACTGGGCGGTCATCGACTGGCTGCACGGCAACTGGCCGGAGAAGGTGAAGGAAGGCGAGACGCTCGTCCTCGACGGGCCGGATCTCCTGACGTGGCTCGCGAAGTTCGCCCACGGCCAACGCCTCGAACTGCATGGCACCGCCACGAACGTCACGTTCATGGGGCGCATCGCCCAACTCGAGCCACGCCTCGAAACCATCGAGGGCGAGATGAGCTTCACGCATGTGCTCAAGCTCTCCGAGGGACGCAGCCGGCAGTTGCCCGAGTGCCGGTTTTTCGTGGGCGAGCCGCCCATGGTTCTCGTTGACGGTGAGTTCTACGTGCTGCGCGAAGCACCGCCCACCCGACTGCTTGGGCATTGGGCGCAACGGCCCGTCGTGCCCGTGCGCCGGCTCTCCCAACGCTTGTTGACCGAACTCCGGAAGACCCGCCCGGCGGGTTCCGAGACGGCCGACTGGAATTCCCTGTGCGAGACCCATTCAGCCAAGCCCCAGTTCGTGTTTGAACTGGCCGACGAAGTCGTGCGCGTCCGGTTGCTCGCCATCAGCGAGCGGGACGGATCGGAATGGCAGTGGAACGGTCATGAGTGGCAACGCGTCGTCCAGCGTCGCGGTGCGGATCCGCGTCCGGAGATCCTGGAAGACCCGCGTCTGACGCCGGCCATCCAGTGGTTGCAGCGGGCGGACTGGTTCACGCCGGAGCCCGGCCTGTGGGTGCTCGACGCCAACGAGCATGCGCTCTCGCAGTTGGCCTTCGCCTGGCAGGACCGTCCGGCGGATTCCGAGTTCCTCGGCAATCCTCCCTTCCAGCGCCTCTTCCTCAACCGCCGCGTCGTCCGTCCCCGCATCGTGCTCAAGGGTTCGGGCATCGACTGGCTCTCCGTCAGTGCCGAATGGGAAGCCGAGGGCCTCAAGCTCACCAGCGCGGATGTCCAGCGGTTGGCCTCGGCCAACACCCGCTTCGTCAAGCTGCCTGACGGCGGCTGGGTGGAAATCGACGTCGATGCGAACCGCAAGGCGCACGAGACGGCAGCGACGCTCGGCCTCGAAGGCCTGAGTCCGGACGCGCAGAAGGCCTCGATGTTGCATGCCACGCAGCTGGACGAGGCAACGCTCGCAGCGCTTGGTACCGACAAGGCGGTGGCCGCACTGCGCGAGAAGCTGCTGAACTTCAAGGGTGTTCCTGACACCCAGTTGCCGAAGGGGATCAACGCCGAGTTGCGTCCGTACCAGAAGGACGGCTTCAACTTCCTGTGCAACCTCACGCGGCTCAAGCTGGGTGGCATCCTGGCCGACGACATGGGTCTCGGTAAGACCCTCCAGACGCTGACCTGGCTGACATGGCTGCATGACTCCGCTCCGAAGAAGGATCGCAAGCCCACGCTGGTCATCTGCCCCGCCTCCGTGCTGCACAACTGGCGCCGCGAGGCCGAGAAATTTGTCCCGCACCTCAAGGTGCTGGTGCTGCAATCCGGTTCCGCCCGCCACAACCTCCGGAAGCAGATTCCCGAGAACGACATCGTTGTCACGAACTACGCCATCCTGCGGCGTGACCTGGACGAGTTGGGCAAGTTCGAGTTCCGCGCCTTGGTCCTCGACGAGGCCCAGTTCATCAAGAACCCGACCGCGCAGGTCACGGTGGCAGTGAAGGAAATCGAAGCGGAACAACGCCTCGCCCTGACGGGCACGCCGCTGGAAAACCGCCTGCTCGATCTGTGGTCGATCGTCGACTTCATCCAGCCCGGTTACCTCGGCAGCCAGACGTCGTTCAACGAGACCTACGAATCCAAGGGCGAAGGCCCCGAGTGGGAAGCGGGGACGATGCGCCGTCGGCTGAGCGCCAAGCTCCGGCCGCTGATGCTGCGCCGTCTCAAGCGTCAGGTGGCCCAGGATCTGCCCGAGCGCATCGAGGAACGCCGCGACTGCGAACTCGACGAGGAACAGCGCAAGTTGTACCTGGCCGAACTCCGGCGCAGCCGCGAGCAGGTCATGAAGACCCTGCAGGAAAAGGGCGTGGCCAAGTCGAAGATGCACGTCCTGGCGGCCCTCACCCGGTTGCGCCAGATCTGTTGTCATCCGCGGCTCGTCGGCAACGAATCCGCCTCCGGCAAGACCGAGACGCTGTTCGAGTTGCTCGAGCCGGTGATCGCGTCCGGAAACAAGGTCCTGCTGTTCTCCCAGTTCGTGGAGATGCTCCGGATCCTCGAAGGCGTCTGCAAGGAACGGGGCATCCGCACCCACATCCTGACGGGCGAAACCAAGAGCCGGCAGGACGTGGTCAATGCGTTCCAGGCCGACACGGAACCCTGCGTGTTCCTGCTCTCCCTGCGCGCCGCCGGCACGGGCCTGAACCTCACTACGGCGAGTTATGTGGTGCTCTACGATCCCTGGTGGAATCCCGCTGTCGAAGCCCAGGCCATCGACCGCTCCCACCGCATCGGTCAGACCCGCACGGTCAACGCCTACCGCCTCATCGCGCCGGGCACGGTCGAGGAGAAGATCTGGGAACTCCAGCAACGGAAGTCCCAGACCATCCAGGACGTGCTGGGTGAGGAAGGCTTCGCCACCAACCTGACCAAGGACGACCTCGAGTACCTCTTCAGCGAGGACTGATTCGTCCAAGGCCGGAATTCGGTTGGCTCCGGCGGCGGCGGGCGCGGTAGGCTTTCAACAACGCCTTCCGCGTCCGCTCTCATGTTTCGCTGGCTTGCCCCATGGTTCTATGTGGCCACCCTCCTGGTGGCCCGGGCGGCGCGCGTCGATTTCAACCGCGACATCCGCCCGGTGCTTTCCGACACGTGCTTCCGGTGTCACGGGCCGGACGCGGGTTCCCGAAAGGCAGGTCTCCGTCTGGACCAGCGTGAGGCCGCGCTGGCCCCGCTGAAGTCCGGGGCAACGGCCATCGTGGCCGGAGATCCGGAGCGAAGCGCGCTGATCCAACGCCTCCAAACCACGGATCCCGAGGAGGTGATGCCGCCTCCGGACGCCCACAAGCCGCTGACCGCGGTCCAAGTCGCTCTGTTCCGGCAATGGATCACGGAGGGTGCGGAGTACGCGGCCCACTGGGCGTTCATTCCGCCATCGCGTCCGGCGATTCCGACACCGCCCCCGGGTGAAGTCGCGGCTGCCAATCCCATCGACGCCTTCATCCGAGCCCAACAGGTGAAGCACGGTCTGCGCCCGTCCCCCGAGGCCGACCGGTCCACGTTGATCCGACGCTGGACGCTCGATCTCATCGGGCTTCCGCCGACACCAGAGGAGGTTCGCGCGTTCGTCGAGGATCGCGGGTCCCAAGCTGCGGAGCGGGCGGTGGACCGGTTGTTGGCGTCGCCCCGGTTTGGCGAGCGGATGGCATCCGACTGGCTGGACGTGGCTCGATTCGCGGACAGCAACGGGTATCAGGTCGATCGCGACCGTGAGTTGTGGGCGTGGCGGGACTGGGTGATCGCGGCGTTCAACCGGAACCAGCCGTTCGATGCGTTCACCGTGGAACAGATTGCGGGGGATCTCTTGCCCCAACCGACCCTGGAGCAGCGGGTGGCCACCGGGTTCCACCGGAACCACATGATCAACGAGGAAGGCGGCGTGATCCCGGAAGAGTTCCTCGCCGAGTATTGCGCCGACCGCGTTGAGACGACGGCCACCGTCTGGCTCGGTCTCACCTTCAATTGCGCCCGCTGCCACGACCACAAGTACGACCCGGTGAGCCAGCGGGATTTCTATTCGTTGTTGGCGTTCTTCCACAACGTGCCGGAACAAGGTGTCGGGGATTACGGTGCCAACATCCGCCGCAGCACGCCGCCGTTCCTGAAGCTGGCGTCGATCGACGACGAGGCGCGGCTCACCGGATTGCAGGCGACCCTGGCCAACGGTCGCGCCTCGCTGACGAATCTCGATGCGGCGTTGTCCGCGGATCTTCTGGAATGGGAACGCCGGGGAGTCCCCACAAACCCGGCGCCCTCCGCGGAGGTTTTGGCCGCGCTTGCTCGGACACGGGATCAGCGGACGTCGGAGGATCAGCAGAAGATCCTCGAGTTCCGACGCTCCGTGAGCCCCGAACGCGTGGCATTGGTCCGGCGAATCAAGGAGATCGAGTCGGCGATCAACGCCGCGGATCTCGCGATCCCGGTGACGTTGGTGATGGCGGAAATGGAGAAACCGCGGCCGACGTTCATCCTGCGCCGTGGAGCCTACGACCAACCCGGGGAAGCGGTCTCTGCGGCGACGCCCGCGGCATTGCCCGGGTTCCCTGCGGATGTTCCATTGAACCGGCTTGGGCTGGCGCGTTGGCTTGTCTCGCCGGGCCACCCGCTGACCGCTCGCGTGACGGTGAACCGGTTCTGGCAATCGTTCTTTGGCCATGGGTTGGTGCGGACGCCGGGAGACTTTGGATCGCAGGGCGAATGGCCCACACACCCCGACTTGCTGGACTGGCTGGCGACGGAGTTTGTGGACAGCGGTTGGGATGTGAAGGCGCTCGTCCGGCGCATGGTCCTGAGCGCGACCTATCGGCAGGATTCGCGCACCACCTCCGAGGCATTGGCAGCGGATCCGGAGAATCGATGGCTGGCGCGTGGATCCCGGTTTCGGCTCTCGGCCGAAGCCATCCGCGACCAAGCGTTGGCCCTGGGCGGATTGATCTCTGGCCGCGTGGGCGGCCCTTCGGTGAAGCCGTACCATCCGCCCGGGCTGTACGAACAGGTCGTGGCCGGATCCTCCGCGAACACCTACGAACAGGATCATGGCGAGAGCCTCTACCGGCGGACGCTGTACACCTATTGGAAGCGTTCGGTCCCGAACCCTTCGCTCCTGATGTTCGACATGCCGTTCCGTGAGACCTGCACGGTCCGACGGTCGCGGACGACCACTCCGTTGCAGGCGCTGAACCTCCTCAACGATCCAACCTACGTGGAGGCCGCGCGCGCGCTGGCACAAAGGATCCTTCGCGAGGGCGGGGAAACTGCGCAGGCGCGCTTGTCTGCGGGCTTCCGATGGGTGACCGCACGATCGCCGAAGCCAGCAGAGTTGGCCGTGTTGCTTTCCGGTCTCCGACGTACGGAAACCAGTTTTCGCAAGAACCCTTCGGGTGCTGCCGAAATCCTCAGCGTCGGCGAATCGCGTTTCGATGCGGGTCTGGATCCCGCCGAATTGGCCGCCTGGACGCTCGTTGCCAGCACGCTCCTGAACCTCGACGAAACCGTGACCCGCGAATGAACACCGAGCGCACCATCCAGGAGGGTTTGACTCGACGCCAATTCCTGCGCGGTTCGACGGCCGGCGTGGGATTGGCAGCGCTGGCGACGCTGCTGGGAGCCGGGTCGCAGCGGATGTTGGGCGGAAGTCCCGTGCCGGCGCATCGCTTGCCGCGGGCCCGGCGGGTGATCTGGCTGACGCAGGCGGGGGCTCCGTCGCAGTTGGATCTCTTCGATCACAAGCCCGGGTTGAAGACGCGGTTCCGCGAAGAGTTGCCCGACTCCATCCGACGGGGCCAACGCCTCACGGGGATGACGTCCGGTCAGAAGAACTTTCCCGTGGCCCCGTCGCCGTTCGCCTTCCGGCAGCACGGTCCGGGGGGAACGTGGTTCAGTGAGTTGCTGCCGCATACGGCGTCGGTGGCCGACCAGTTGTGCGTGATCCGTTCCCTGCACACCGAGGCCATCAACCACGATCCGGCCATGACACTGTTGCAGACCGGCAGCCAGGTGGCCGGGCGGCCTTCGCTGGGTTCGTGGCTTTCGTACGGGTTGGGTTCGGTGAACGCCAACCTGCCGGCCTTCGTGGTCCTGATCTCGCGTCCCAGCGGTCCCACCAACGCCCAACCGCTCCACGAACGGATGTGGGGCGCAGGCTTCCTGCCGTCGGTGCACCAGGGAGTGCGCTTCAGTCCGGGTCGCGATCCCGTGCTGTTCCTTTCGAATCCCGCGGGCGTCACGGATGACCGCCGCCGCGGCATGCTCGACGATCTGCAGGCCCTCAATGCGATCAAGCATGCGGAGTGGAAGGATCCGGAGATCGAGACCCGCATCGCCCAGTATGAGTTGGCCTATCGGATGCAGGCCGCCGTACCGGAACTGGCCGACCTGTCGGGCGAACCGAAATCGACGTTCGACCTCTATGGTCCGGAATCGACGAAGCCGGGAAGCTTCGCTGCGAATTGCATCCTCGCCCGCCGCCTGGCCGAGCGCGACGTGCGATTCATCCAGCTGTACCACCGGGGGTGGGACCAGCATGACAGCCTGCCTTCGGGCATCCGGCATCAATGCCACGATACGGACCAGGCCTCGGCCGCGCTGGTGAAGGACCTGCGCCAACGCGGACTCCTCGACGACACGCTGGTGATCTGGGGTGGTGAATTTGGTCGCACTGTCTTCAGTCAGGGGACGCTCAGCGAAACCAATTTTGGCCGGGATCACCATCCCCGGTGTTACAGCGTGTGGATGGCCGGTGGCGGGATCCGCGGTGGGATCACCCATGGGGAAACCGACGATTTCTCGTACAATGTCGTCCGCGATCCGGTGCACATCCACGATCTGAACGCGACGTTGCTGCACTGCCTCGGGATGGATCACGAACGCCTGACGTTCCGGCATCAGGGACGGGATTTCCGGCTCACGGACATCCATGGAAATGTCGTGAAGGAACTGCTGGCTTGAGGCTTCTGTTCATGAAGATGAGATCTCGATGGGGCACGCCGCCCGGGAACGCAGTTCCCAGTTGCCAGATGCCAGTTTCCAGAGGGGGAGCCGCTGTTCTGGAAGCTGGGAACTGGGAACTGGCAACTCCGACTGAAGGCCGGGTGCCCTCACCCGGCGGTGTTGGGGGTGCGCCGCGTGGGGGCACGCGGCCTTCAATCGGGAAGGGTGAAGGCCGGGTGCCCTCACCCGGCGGTGTTGGGGATGCGCCGCGTGGGGGCACGCGGCCTTCAATCGGGAAGGGTGAAGGCCGGGTGCCCTCGCCCGGCGTTGTTGAGGATGCGCCGCGTGGGGGCACGCGGCCTTCAATCGGGAAGGGTGAAGGCCGGGTGCCCTCACCCGGCGTTGTTGAGGATGCGCCGCGTGGGGGCACGCGGCCTACAGACAGAGTTCCCAGTGGCCAGACGCCAGTTGCCAGAGACGTGGAATCCGAGACCCGAACGTTGTCAGTCGCGCTCGCGATGGTTTGCGGCGTGGGACTCGTTGCCGCTGAGCCGCAGACCCGCGTGACTTACTCCGATGCCTACGGCAGGACGCGGCCCCAACCGGAACTCACCGCGCAGGACATGCCACGATTTCTCGCGGTGGCCGCGACGAATGCCGCGGCGACCTTCCGGCTGCGTCCAGGGTTTCATGCCGAGCTCGCCGCTGCCGAACCGCAGGTCACCAGCCCCGTGACCATCGCGTTTGATGAGTTCGGGCGGATGTACGTGGCCGAGATGGTGGACTACTCCGAACGTCGCGAGGAGAACCCGCATGCCGGACGGATCCGTCGGTTGGAAGACATCGATGGCGACGGGCGCTTCGAGACGTCGGTGATCTTTGCCGACAACCTGCCGTGGCCGACGGCATTGGCCTGCTCCCAAGGCGGGATCTTCGTGGGAGCCTCGCCGGACATCCTCTGGCTGAAGGACACGACCGGCGACGGGCGTGCGGATGAACGCAAGGTGGTGATCACCGGCTTTGGCAGCGGCGTGGCCCGTCTCAACGTCCAGGCCTTGTTGAACTCGTTCAACTGGGGCCTCGACAACCGCATTCACGGCGCGACCGGTCCCAACGGCGGAACCGAAGTCCGGGCGGTGGCCGGGTCCAATCCAACGACCGTCGATCTCCGGGGGCGCGATTTCAGTTTTGATCCCAGGAGCTTCGAACTCCGTCCAGAGGCCGGCGGCGCGCAGTACGGGCTTTCCTTCGACAGTCGCGGCCGGCGCTTCGTGTGCAGCAACAGCGATCACCTCCAGATGATCGCCTTCGAGCCGCACGAGACCGTTCGGAATCCCGCGTTCGCACTGCCGAATCCCCGGGTCAGCATCGCCGCCGATGGTCCCGCCGCCGAGGTGTTCCGCCTGAGCCCGGATGAACCCTGGCGCATCGTCCGCACCCGTTGGCGCATCAGCGGCGTGGTGCCTGGCATGGTCGAGGGCGGGGGACGGGTCTCCGGATACTTCACGGGCGCGACAGGCACGACGATCTACCGTGGCGATGCCTACGGTCCCGAGTTCGCAGACAATGCCTTCACCGGGGATGCCGGCGGCAATCTCGTCCATCGCAAGGTGCTCGTTCCCGACGGCGTTCTGCTTTCCGGCCGGCGACCTGCCGATGAACAGGGGGTGGAATTCCTGGCGTCCACCGACACGTGGTTCCGTCCGGTCCATTTCCAGAACGCTCCCGACGGATGCCTCTACGTGGTCGACATGTACCGCGAGGTCATCGAACACCCGTGGTCGATCCCCGAAGCCATCAAGAAGCACCTCGACCTGGACAGCGGTAACGATCGGGGCCGGATCTGGAGGATTGCCCCCGACGGATTCCGCGCGCCGCGACGGCCCATGCCGGGAACCCAGGATATCGTCGGACTGGTGGGTGCCCTCGCGAGTCCGAATGGGTGGCATCGGGAGACGGCCGCGCGGTTGCTCTTCGAACGGCAGGATGCCGCGGCGGTTCCTCCTCTCGTCCAACTCCTCCAGGGCACGGGCCCGGCCGTCGGTCGCTGGCATGCGCTTCACGCGTTGGACGGTTTGCGTGCGCTGCTTCCGGATCCACACCTGACGCAGGCCCTCGGCGATCCCGATCCCACGGTGCGCGAACACGCCGTGCGGTTGGCGGGTAAGTTCCTGGCCGATGGGGCCGTGCCTCCGGCGTTGGTCGATCGTCTGGTTCGGCTCGCTGCCGATGCCTCCCCTCGCGTCCGCCTGAACGTGGCTTTGGTCTTGGCCCATGCTCCGGTTTCCGCGCGTGTTCCGGCCCTCACGGAACTTGCCCGACGCGATGCCGCGGACCCTTGGATCCAGGCGGCTGTCCTCAACGGACTCGTCGAGGGCCCGGCTGGGGTGTGGCAGGCGCTGGCCGAGGACGCCGCCTTTGCGACGTCCACGGCGGGCGACGCCTTCCTGCGCCGGCTATCGGAATTGATCGGTGCCCGGAACCGTTCCGAAGAGATCGATCGCGTTTTGCGGGTGGCCGAAGCCCGCGGTGCCGTCGGGGCGGTGTGGGTGCGGTCCCTGCTCGAAGGGACCCGCCGCGCGGGTGTCGGGGCGTTGCCCGGTGGGACCGCGCGACTGAAGCCGATCCTCGACGCCGCACAAACGGCGGCGGTCAATCCTGCGACTCCCGAGAACGTTCGCGTCGAGGCCATCCAATTGCTGGCGCTTGCCGGATCCGATGATTCGGGCGCGTTGCTCGGGCGCTTGGTGACCGCGGAGCGCGAGCGTGTGGCATCGGCGGCCGTGTCGGCGCTGGGGCGCATGAACTCGCCGGAAGTTGGACCGCTGCTGCTGGGTTCGTGGAAGGCCGCCGGAACCCGCCTCCGGAGCGAAATCCTGAATGTCCTGACCGCACGACCGGAACGTGCCGTGCGGCTTCTGGATGCGGTGGAGCAGGGGGCGGTCCTTCGCACCGAGATTCCCGCCTCCAGTGTCCAGGCGTTGCATGGCTCACGGGAGCCGGCCATCGCCCGCCGATCGAGGATGCTGTTGCTGCCAGAGCCGACGCCCGCAGACCTGATCCAGCAATTCCAGCCGGCGCTGGCGATTTCGGGCGATGCCCGGCGTGGACTGGCGATCTATCGGGAGCGGTGCGCCTCATGCCATCGCGCGGGTCCGGAGGGCAATGCGCTGGGACCTGACCTGGTCACGGTCCGGACGGCCGGAAAGGACAAGCTTCTCGCCAGCATCCTCGATCCGAATGCCGAGGTGGCGCCCCAGTACATCGGGTTCCAGGTCGAGGTTCGGGAAGGAGACACCCTGTCCGCGATCATCGCCAACGAGACGCCCAGCCATGTCACCTTGCGGATGGGCGGCGGTGAGGAGCGAACGCTCCCGCGTACGCAGGTGCTGCGGATGGGGAGCTCGGGACAGTCGCTGATGCCGGAGGGATTGGCCTCCGGGTTGACGGCTCAGTCCCTGGCGGACCTCCTCCAGTTTGTCGCGGCGGCCGAAGCTCCGCCGGTCGGGAAGCCCTGAGGCAAGGGGCGCATCCTGACACGGCCCCCTTTTGGAAAGGATTCGGGGCGGCGATGTCCTCATCGCCTTGGGCATGACTTCAGACCGGCGACGAGGACGTCGCCACCCCGTTGCATGCGGGATCTGTGTTACGATGCGCCCTTCTTCTGGGGCGGTTGGAGAAAAGATTTGCAGTGTCATCGGGACCGGGCAGTCTAGTGCAAACGATTTGCATACAGGCTTCCGGTGCGCCCACTGATCCATATCCCCTCCGACGACGATCCGCTCCCAGATCCCGCCTCCACCCAAGGTTCCAACAGTGGGAGTTCAAGGAACCCCACGCCCGCCTCCGGTGCCCACCTGCGCCACCTCAAGTCCGTCGCCCTGCGCACCCTCGGCCTCCCACGCTCCACGGTCGTTTCCGTCGCTGAAGTCCGGTGTCCTGATCCCGGATGTCCGGACGTGGAAACCCTGTTCACGGTGCACGGGGCGGACGGTGCCGTCCGACGCTTCCGCTTTGCCTGCCCTCTTCAACGACTGACCGCTGCGGCAGTCCGGGACCTGATCTCCGGACCGGCCGGTGGCGGACTGGATCGTCCCAACTGACATCGACCCAACCGAAACCGTTCCTTCGCTTCCACACATGCCAGCCATCGACACACGCATTCCGGTGACGGTGCTCTCCGGGTTTCTGGGAGCGGGCAAGACGACGTTGCTGAACCACATCCTGCATAACCGGGAGGGGCTGCGGGTGGCGCTCATCGTGAATGACATGAGCGAGGTCAACATCGATGCGGCGCTGGTGGCCAAGGGCGGAGCCCAGCTGAATCGTTCGGAGGAGAAGTTGGTGGAGATGAGCAACGGCTGCATCTGCTGCACGCTTCGGGAGGATCTGTTGAAGGAGGTGGCGAAGCTGGCGCACGAGGGACGATTCGATCAGTTGATCATCGAGTCGACGGGCATCAGCGAACCCTTGCCGGTGGCGGAGACGTTCACCTTCGAGGACGAGCAGGGCCGGCGCTTGGGGGATCTCGCGCGTCTCGACACGATGGTCACGGTGGTGGATGCCTTCAATTTCCTGCGGGACTACGGCTCCGCGGAATCGCTCCACGACCGGAAGGCGGCGCGCGACGAGGGCGATGACCGCTGCGTGGTCGACCTGCTGGTGGAGCAGGTGGAGTTCGCGGACGTGATCGTGATGAACAAGTCGGACCTGGTCACGCCGGAGCAATTGCAGGTGTTGCGTGGGATCCTGCGTGCGCTGAACCCACGGGCAAAGTTGGTGGAGTGCACGTTCGGGAGGGTGCCCTTGAACGAGGTGTTGAACACCCGGTTGTTTGACTTCGAGGAGGCGAAGGAATCGCCGGGCTGGTTGCGGGAACTCCGGGGCGAGCACACACCCGAGACCGAAGAATACGGCATCCGCAGTTTCGTGTACCGGGCGCGGCGACCGTTCCATCCGGGTCGGTTCATGAAGTGCATCCAGGGCGAGTGGCCCGGGGTGGTGCGGAGCAAGGGCTTCTTCTGGCTGGCGACGCGCAACGACCTCGCGGGTGCGTGGAGCCAGGCGGGGCCGGCCTGCCGTACCGAGTGCGCCGGTTCGTGGTGGGCGGCGGTGCCGAAGCACGAGTGGCCCGATGCCGACGACGAATGCCGCGAGATTGCCAAGCTGTGGAAGAAGCCGTGGGGTGATCGTCGGCAGGAAATCGTCATCATCGGGTTGGCCCTCCAACCGGATGAGCTCTCGGCCTTGCTGGATGCCTGCCTGCTGACGGACGCCGAGATGGCCTTGGGCCCGGAGGCGTGGAAGGAGCAGTTCGAAGATCCATTCCACGCCTGGACGCTGAAGTCGGAGGAGTCTCCCGAAGAACTGCCGACGACGCTGCGCGGCGGGGTGTAAACCTCGCCGGGTGGGGGCACCCGGCCTCCAGCCCCGCAGATTGGAGGCCGCGTGCCCTCACGGGGAGATCCATGAACCTCGCCGGGTGAGGGCACCCGGCCTTCAGCCTCGCAGATTGGAGGCCGCGAGCCCTCCGCGGAGTGCCGTGAGCCCGCCGGGTAGGGGCACCCGGCCTTCAGCCCCGCAGATTGAAGGCCGCGTGCCCTCACGCGGAGATCCATGAAAGTTTCTGGCATCTGGCGACTGGTAACTGGCAACTCCCCTTGTAGCGGCGCATTTTCCCCTTTCGCCGGGACGGGTCCTGTGTCACGTCTCCGCCACTTATGGGGAAATTGATCGGGATCGACCTGGGCGGTACAGCCATCAAGGCCGTGGTGGTGACCAAGGACGGGACGCTGCTGGAGGAAGTGAATCAGCCGTTCGTGGACCGGGACATGGAGTGGGCACGTGCGATCCGGGATCTGGTCGCCGGGTTCGAGCGGAAGCACGGGACTGTCGATGGGATCGGGCTTTCCGCCCCGGGGTTGGCGGCGCGCAGCGGGCGCTGCATATCAAGTCTTCCTGGTCGGCTCGATGGGTTGGAAGGGTTGGATTGGACGAACTATCTGGGGCGTGCGGAGTTGGTGCCGGTGTTGAATGACGCGCATGCGGCGTTGCTGGGTGAAGCATGGATGGGAGCGGCGCGTGGAATGGAAGACGTGGCCATGTTGACCCTGGGCACCGGGGTGGGCGGCGCGGCGATTGTGGATCACCACCTGCTGAAGGGGCACATCGGGCGGGCGGGCCACCTGGGCCACATCTCGGTGGACTTCAACGGACCACTGGATGACGTCAACACGCCGGGATCCATCGAATTGGAAATCGGTCACAAGACAGTGGCGGCACGGAGCGGGGGCAGGTTCCAATCCACACGGGAACTGGTGGACGCGCACCTCCGGGGAGACGCCGAAGCCACCCGGCTTTGGTTGCGATCGGTCAAGGCGTTGGCTGCTTGCGTGACCTCGATCATCAACGTGCTCGACCCCGAAGCGATCATCATCGGGGGCGGCGCGGCCAAGGCGGGTGCGGCGCTGTTTGATCCGCTGCGCGCGCACCTGAACGACTTCGAGTGGCGACCTGGCGGCGCGCAGGTCCGGATCATCCCGCCGGCGCTGGGCGACATCGCCGGGGCCTATGGTTCGGCGTGGAACGCCTTGAAGGGCGGCCAGACCTAGCGGAACAGCTTGGGAGTGAAGTCGACGAGGTAACGGCGCCAGACGGGCCATGAGTGGTCGCCGGGGGTCTCCACGAATTCGTGCCGGATCCCCTTTTGGTCGAGCAGGGCGTGGAACTCGCGATTGCGCTGGAACAGGAAGTCCTTGTCTCCGCAGGCAACCCAGAACAGGCGGAGGTCGCGGTTGACCGCCTGGGGCTTGTCGAGGCCGTTGGCGAGGGTCTGGGACGGCGGCGGGGCGGAGGAGAAGGCTCCGATCCAGCGGAAGCGGTCGTGGTGGTTCAGGGCCACGGTCAGGGCGTGGTGGCCGCCCATGGAGAGGCCGGCGAACGCGCGGCCCTCGGGTTTGGTGACGACCTTGTAGGAGGATTCCACAAGCGGGAGGATGTCTTCCACGAGTTCGCGGCAGAGGGCGGCGGAATTGGCGGGGCCGTACTCCTCGAATCCGGAAGCCCCGGGGGGAATGGCATGGCCATCGGGCATGACCACGATCATGGGCTTGGTCTTCCGGGCGTGGATGAGGGTGTCGAGGATCCAGTGGGCCTTCCCGTGGACGGTCCAGGAAGCCTCGTTGTCACTGTAGCCGTGCGAGAGATAGAGCACCGGCAGCTTGCCGGCCTTTTCAATGCCGGGTGGGGTGTACACCACGATGCGGCGCCAGGTGTCGAGGGCTCGGGACTTGTAGACGTGTTCGTGAAGGGTTCCGTGCGGGATTTCCTGCAGGTCCCAGGGCGCGGGTGGGTTGGCGGGAACATGCAGGATGCTGGTGTTGGGCCAGCGCTGGGGCTTCACCGCAGGGTTCTGCGGATCGATGACCGCGAATCCATCCACCAGGAACCGGTATTCGTGAACGCCGGCGGGAACGGTGGGAACCGTCGCGGACCAGACGCCCTGTTCGCCGCGCGTCAGGGCGACCTCGGGTCCGAATTGCCCGGAAACCTTGACCTCGGAGGCCTTGGGCGCGCGCAAACGGAACGTCACGCCGCCATCGGGCAGCAATTCGGGAGAGACGAGGGGACCCGGCCGTGCTGCCCGCGGAGGCGGTGTGGCGGATGGGGTGTTGGATCGAACCTGTTGGGCCTCCAATGGATGGAGGCTGGACAGGACCATGGCAACGGCGCACAGGGCGCCAGGAAGGCAACGATTCTTCATGGGAACGGGACGGGAGACCCGTGAGACCCCAACGAGGTTGCAGCAGATCCCGTGCACAACACCGATGAGAACACGATTGGTCCCGGTGTGGGCCCCGGGTTAGCCTGAGGCATGCGGTTGCTTGACCGATATCTGCTCCGGGAGTTGTTGGTGCCGCTGGGGTTCTGCCTCGGCGGCTTCTTCGTCTTCTGGCTTTCGTTTGACTTGCTCGGTCAGTTGTCGGGCTTCCAGCAGCGTGGCCTCGGGTTTTCGGAGATCGCGCGTTACTACTGGTACGCGGTTCCAGAGTTGCTGGGCACCGTGATGCCGGTGGGGTTGTTGCTGGCGATGCTCTTCGCCCTGACGAACCTGACGCGGCACCACGAGATCACCGCCATCCGGGCGGCTGGCATCAGCCTGTGGCGGTTGTGCCTCCCGTATCTGGGACTGGGGTTCTTCTGCGTGCTGGGTCTTCAACTCCTGAACGAGTACGTGGCCCCTGGTTTCCGGGAGGCGCAGGATGCCCTGTTCCGGGAGGCACGCGGCGAATCCGGAGCCAACCCCTGGAAGGAACGGATCGACATCGAGAACCGCACGGACCGTCGCGTCTGGAACATCGGAGCCTTCAATGAGCTGACCGGCGAGATGCGGTCGCCGCGGGTCCGGTTGCCGTTGGCATCGGGGGCGAAGCGCGTGCTTTCGGCGCGTGGGTTGACGTGGACCAACGGACATTGGGTGGTGAGTCCGCGGGTGACCGAGTCGGTCTACCGCTCCGCCAACGATGATAATCCCGCGCTCCGCGAGGTCCTCATGCGCGAGTTTCCCGCCTTGAACCTGCCTCCAGCCTCCGTGGAAAAATGGGAAGGCTCGGACCTGACCGTTCTCGTGCCGGTGGTGACGCTCGTGACCAATGCCGGCGTCCGGACCAATGTCATCGTCCAGACGCCTGTGACGTGGCGGACCAACCTCGTTGCCACCGCGGCCGACGGCCTCACGTGGCGGATCGGTGCGATGGATCCCGTGCGGGGGGAACTGAAGGACGTACGCGTGGAGGTACCCTCCGAACCGGGGGCCTGGCGGTTGGTGATCGGCGAGACAGCCCGTTGGTCGGGGGAGGCGTGGGCCTTTGTGCGCGTCACCGAGTACCTGTTTCGAGGGGCCACCGACAGTGATCCCGCCAGTGCGGTCCATCCGGAGTTGGTGGTGAACGAATTGACGGAATCGCCGGAGGTCGTGCGTGCCGAGATCCGGATCAATGCCCTGAGCCGGGGAAGGACCATGAAACGCGCTGAACTCACCCTGGCCGAGATCCGGAATTACCGCCGGTTGCATCCGGTGGTGCGATCCGACCTGCGGGCGACCCTGGACACCCAGTGGCATGCGCGATTGGCGGGACCTTGGACCTGCCTCGTGGTGGTGGTCATTGCCGTGCCGTTCAGCGTCGCGCCCGGTCGCCGGAACCTCTTCTACGGCGTGGCCGGGAGCATCGGGATCGCCTTCGTGTTTTTCGTGCTCCAGAAGCTGGGGTTTGCCCTGGGCCAAAGCGGGCGGGTGCCGGGGTGGGCGGGTGCCTGGCTGCCGAACGCCTTCTTCGCGACATTGGGAATCGTGCTGACGAATCGAGTGCCATGAACGGCCGAACGGACGAGATCACGGAGTTACGGGAACGGTTGAATCGGGCGGAGACGCTCGCCCGCGTGAGTCGCGTGATCCACGCAACACTGGAACCGCGGGATGCGTTGCAGGCGATCCTCGGCGAGGCGGTGAGGCTCATGCGGGCATCGTCCGGATCGATCTGTCTGGTCAACCCGACCTCGGGATTCCTCGAGATCGAGGCGTCGGAAGGGTTGCCGATGGAGGCCCGCGCCCTGCGGTTGAAGGTGGGGGAGGGAATCACCGGATGGGTCGCGCGGTATGGTCGGCCGGCACGGGTGGGCGATGTTCTGGCAGACCGGCGGTACATCCATCTCAAGGGTGGGGTCGCTTCGGAGATGGCGATTCCCCTGCGGGTCGCGGGGGAGGTGCGAGGGGTTCTGAATGTGGATTCCGACCGGCGGGACGCCTTCTCGGTCCGCGACCAGGAGTTGTTGGAGGAGTTGGCGGCGCTGGCAGCCCAGGCAATCCAGAATTCGTGGGTGTTCGAATCGGCGCGGCAGCGTGCTCGCTTGCTGGAGTCTCTTGTACGCGTGAGCCAGCGCATCAATTCCACGGTCAGCCTGGACGAGGCGTTGCAGGTGGTGACGCGCGAGGCTCAGGCCCTGATCGGCGCCAAGATGTGTTCGCTGATGATGGTGGACGAATCCGGGGAATGGCTGGACCTGCGGGCGTGCCATGGGGGCGGGGAACGGTACCGCACGAAGCCGCGGTTGCCCGTGGCCGACAGCCTCCTCGGCATCGTCGTGCGCCGTCGCAAGCCGATGCAGGTCGAGAACGTCCAGGTGAGCGGGCGTTACCAGAACGTCGCCATCGCCCGCGAGGAAGGGTTGGTGTCGTTGCTGGCCGTGCCCTTGCAGTTCGAGAAGCGGGCGATGGGCGCGCTGGCCGTGTACACGGGTGATCCCCACCTGTTCTCGGACGAGGAGGTGCGGACGCTGTCGGCCTACGCGGAGTTGTCCGCCCTCGCCCTGGAGAAGACGCGCCTCTACGACCGTCTGGTCTCGACGGAGGAGGAGTTGCGGCAAACGGAGCGGTTGAGCGCGCTCGGATTGCTGGCGGCGGAGGTGGCTCACGAGATCCGGAATCCGCTGACCGTGATGAAGATGTTGCATCACTCGTTGGACCTGCAGTTCCCGCCCGGCGATCCGCGGGCAACCGACGTCCGGATCATGGGCGAGAAGATGGATCACCTGAACCGCATCGTGGATCGGGTGCTGGATTTTGCGCGCACCGCGGAGCCCGCGCTGACGGCCGTCGACGTAAACGGGCTCTTGCAGGACCTTGGATTCCTGCTGCGGGCGAAGCTCAAGCACGCCGGCGTGCAGTTGAGCCTGCAACTCGATTCCAGGATGCCGCGCCTGATGGGCGATGCCACCCAGTTGGAACAGGCGTTCCTGAATCTCTCGCTGAACGCCGTCGAAGCGATGCCCTCCGGTGGCGCGTTGATGATCCGTTCACGATGCCTGCGCTCGAAACGTGGTGCCGGGCCCGATCATTTGGTGCTGCGGTTTCGCGACACTGGCGAAGGGATGTCGGAGGAACAGAAGTCCCGGCTGTTCACTTCGCTCCTGAGTTCTACCAAGCCGACCGGGAATGGGTTGGGACTGGCGATCGTCAAGCGGGTGGTGGAGTCGCACCGCGGCGAGATCCGGGTGCACTCCACGCGTGGGCGTGGAACCGCGTTTACGTTGGTCCTGCCGCTGTGAGCCGGCGAAGACATCCGTTTCATGGCGAGCCGCCGAGCGCGCCGAGGAATGATCTGAAGGAGGGTATTCGAACCTCACAGGTTTGGCGGGAGTACGCCTTCCAGGATCCATGCCGCCGAGTCCCCGTTCCACAGGTGCGGAGCACCGACAGACGATCGCCCACGGCGTCAGCCGCAAGGACCACAAATGCTCGCAAGACGGGAAACTCACGCAGGGTGGCCTGCGTCCGGGGCTGATCTGCTGGGATTTTGCGTCCTTTTGCGATTCTTGCGGCTCAAGGGAAGCCGGTGTTTTGCCGCAAGAAACGCAAGAGGACGCAAAAGGGGGCACGCTGATCTGCCCGGATTCGACCTTCGCGATAATCAATGACAACGGTGTTCATCGTGAAGAGTAAGCGTGACGGACGAGGGGATCTCATGTCTTTGGAGGCATGAGACACCACTCCACAGCATTGTTTTGGACAGTGCTGGGCGTTCTGGCTTCCGGGTGCGGTCACTCACTCCGTTTCTCGGTCATCGACGCAGAAACTCGAAAGCCGCTAGAACGGGTTGAGGTGGAATGGAGAAGGGCCACGGCGGGGTTCCTGAAGGAAATTCATTTCGATAATCCTAGTATCGCCAAACCCCACGGCTCTGGCTTCGTCGAAGTCAATGGAGTTAGCCACAACGGGACTCATACCTTCGACTTTACCAAGCCTGGTTATCAACCCGCTCGCTATATTTTTGCCCACGGCGAGGGATGGTGTCTCTCACCTTACAAGACCAACTCCTTTGAATCGAACTTTGTGCCTGCCACAAACCCCGTCGTCGTCCCACTGCATCAGGTAAGCAGCCAAAACAAAGGCCGCTAATGACCAGTCTGAGGAAATGTCTCGCCTCCGAGGCCCCGAGAATCCGGAGGACCGTAGCCTTCCGCTGGACCTGTGTCCGAGTCGGGCCTGCTGGGATGTTGCGTCCTTTTGCGATTCTTGCGGCTCAAAGGAAGCAGGTGGTTTGGCGCGAAGGTTTGGAACCATCCAGATTCGCCCTCGACCGCGTCACGCAACGCCGGGTACCTTTACCATGGGATGGATGAAGGAACTTCGTCATGCCCGTCAATCGTACAGCCCTCGGTCGTGGTTTGGTTTTCAGAGCCGTGAGGAAGACTACGGATCGAATTGAAGGCTACTACCGCAATCACCACATCTCGAAGGAGTATAGGGCTAAATTGGCGGGCTGGTACGACGGCGGGTTTGCCGGCGACCTTGCAAGACTCGCAGATTCCTTTCGCAGTTTGCGAATTGAGAAAGAAGGCGGCAAGACCGGACAGGAATAGCCCAGCTCGGCCAGGGCTCGGCGGCCCGTGTCCGCAACCCGATGGCGGTCGCCCAGAGTGTGCCTCTGTGCTTCGCATTACTGCCGGGGTGCGAAGCCCGCGGATGCTTCTTCAACCCCTCCGGGGTTGTTTCCGTTTATTGCGTGAACCCGGGGTGCGCTTCGCGACCCCGTATTGGCTATCGGCTGTAATCCCTCCGGGATAGGGGAGGGGCAGGCCGAATGGTCTTCGTCGGAATTGATCCCGAGTGTGATCCCGAGTGCGATCGCCCTCAAATGGGGGTGCCTCGTGACGCTGCCCCCATCACGAACGGGGTGGCGACGTCCTCGTCGCCGTTCCCAAGCCATTCCCAAGGCGATGAGGACAGCGCCGCTCCGAATCCTTTACCCCGCCCGGAGCGGAGACTAGCGGCCGCCGTGGCCGAGGTTCCGCAGGATCCGTGTGGTCGAGTAGGGGCGGTTCAGCGTGTAGAAGTGAACGCCTGGGGCCCCGTTCCGGAGGAGGTCCTGGATCTGCTGGGTGCAGTATTCGATGCCGAACTCGGTCACGGCGGCATCGTCGTCACCGAGGGTTTCGAGGCGATCGAGGAAGGGTGCGGGAAGCTTGGCTCCGCAGAGTTCGACGAACTTCTTGGTCTGGTTGCGCGCCACCACCGGGAGCAGCCCGGGGATCAGCGGGACGTCGATCCCGGCCTTCGCGAGATGGTCTCGGAAGGCGTAGTAGTCGGCGTTGTCGTAAAAGAGTTGGGTGACGACGAAGTCCGCGCCGGCCCGGATCTTTTCGGCCAGATGGTTCCAGTCCACGACGCGACCAGCCTTCTGCGCGATGTGGCCTTCGGGGAAGCCGGCGGTGCCAATGGTCAGGCCACCGCGCTGGCGCAGGTAGGCGACGAGTTCGCGGGAGAATTCGAAGCCGCCCTCGGTCTTCACGAATTCGCCGGTGCCGCCGGGAGGATCGCCGCGCAGGGCGAGGATGTTGCGGATGCCACGACGTTCGGCGTCGTCCACCACGGACGCGATCTCGGCCTGGGTCGCATTGACGCAGGTGAGGTGCATCATGGCGGTGAGGTCGTGTCCCTTCTGGATCCGTTCGACGATGCCGAGGGTCTTGTCCCGGGTGCTGCCGCCGGCGCCGTAGGTGACGGAGCAATAATCGACAGGGAAGGGGGCGAAGGCCGGCAGGGTCTCGCTGAAGAGCTTGCGCTCACCCTCCTCGGTCTTGGGTGGGAAGAACTCGATGGAGAACGAGGGACGCCCGGCCTGGGCGTTGGCGACATGGATATCGTGGATCGACTGGATCACGTTGGGCAAAGAGTGGGATGGAACGCGGAGCGGTGCAAGCGTAGGGACATGCGGTGAAATGGTTCATTGGGAGGATGCGGATGTTTCATGGCGGGGGCGTCATGGCTTGGCAGGAATTCGGTTGGCCACTGGACCGGGCTGCATGATTCAGTGAGGCATGTCCGCGGGCTGAATCTGCGGGCGATTTGAATCAACTGACCATGTCCACAACGCCGCTGACACTGACCGAACTGAAGGAAATGACGACGGGGCTGAATCGGTTGGCCCGCAATCTCTGGTGGAGCTGGGATCAGGATGCCCAGGACGTGTTCCATGAGTTGTCGCCCCGGGGTTGGCAGAACCTCTACCACAATGCGGTGGCGATCCTGCATGAGCTCTCCGAGTACGAGCTGCAGATGCGGTTGCACTCTCCGGCGTTCGCGGAACGGGTGAAGAAGGTGTTGGCGAAGTTCGACGCCTACCTGAACCAGTCGGACACCTGGGCGGCGACCGAGGCCTCCGGCCTGAAGGATCGGCCGGTGGCCTACTTCAGTGCGGAATTCGCCTTTCACGAAACGTTGCCCATTGCCGCGGGCGGTCTTGGGGCGCTGGCGGGCGATCATGCGAAGTCGGCGAGCGACCTGGGTCTTCCATTCGTCGGCATCAGCCTCTTTTACCGTGAGGGTTACTTCCAGCAGACGGTCAACCACGAGAACTGGCAGACCGAGTATTACACCCTGCTCAACCCGAAGAACCTGCCGCTGGAGCCCGTCCTCGACGCCAAGGGGGAACCGCTGGTGTGCTCCGTCCGACTCGCGGCGAGCACGGTCTATTTTCATGCGTGGCGCGTGAACATCGGTCGCGTGCCCGTGTACCTGCTGGATACGAACCGGCCCGAGAATGAGCCCCACTTCCGCGACCTGACCCTGCGGGTGTACGGCGGCGACAGCACCACGCGGGTGTTGCAGGAGATCGTCCTGGGTGTGGGTGGCGTCCGTTTGCTGCGTGCCCTGGGTTATGCGCCCAGCACCTTCCACATGAACGAGGGCCATGCCGCGTTCCTCACGCTGGAGTTGATGCGGGAGAAGTTGGCCGCCGGAAAGTCCTTCGAGGAGGCCAAGACCGCGACCACCGCCGAATGTCTCTTCACGACCCACACGCCCGTCGAGGCCGGTCACGACCGCTTCAGCAGTGATCTGATGGGTTATGCGGCCCATTGCTTCTGCACGGACCTGAAGCTGGATCACGCACAATTGATGGATCTCGGCCGCGTGCGCGCCGGCGATACCTCCGAACCGTTCTGCATGACGGTGCTGGCCCTGCGGTACAGCCGTGCGGCGAATGGTGTGTCCGCCCTGCACGGGGAGGTCAGCCGCGAGATGTGGACGGAACTCTATGGCACCACCAAGCCCGAGGAAGTGCCCATCGGCAGCGTGACCAACGGCGTGCACCTTGTGGGTTGGATGAAGGGCACCGTGCGGCGGTTCTGGCGTGCCAAGTACGAGCAGCTTTACCCCGACCGCGGCGATCTCCAATGGCTGGCGGACGCCAACACGGTCGAGTTCTGGCAGAAGGCGTCGGATCCCTCCTGCGTCTCCGACAGCGAGCTGTGGGCGTTGCGGTACCGGTTGCGCCGCGAGTTGGTCGAGTTCACCCGTCGTCGCCTGCTGTTGCAGGGGCACACCCTGAACAGGAACGATTTCATCACCTTCGATGGATTCCTGAACCCGGACGCGTTGACGATCGGGTTCGCCCGGCGCTTCGCGACGTACAAGCGGGCACCGCTGATCTTCGACCAGTTCGAGAACGTGGTGAAGCTGGTGCGGGATTCCGCGCGCCCGATCCAGTTCATCTTCGCCGGAAAGGCGCATCCCCGGGATGACTCCGGAAAGGCCTTCATCCAGAAGGTCATTCACCTCTCGAAGTTCTCGGAGCTGAAGGGGCATCTGGTGTTCATCGAGAACTACGACATCCACGTGGCCCGGATGATGGTTTCCGGCTGCGACATCTGGTTGAACAACCCGCGCCGTCCGTTGGAAGCCAGCGGTACCAGCGGCATGAAGACCACGTCGCATGGCTGCTTGAACCTGAGCATCCTCGACGGCTGGTGGCGCGAAGGCTACGACGGCACCAACGGGTTCGCCATCGGCCCCGATTCCCATCCTCCCGACATTGACGAGCAGGATCACGTGGACTCGTTCAACCTGTACGAGGCGCTCACCAAGGAGGTCATTCCCGAGTTCTTCAACCGCGATGCCAACGGCATCCCGCGTCAGTGGCTGCACCGCATCCGTCGCTCGCTCGCGACCCTGGCCGCGGAGTACAGCACCTGGCGGATGGTGCAGGAGTACACCAAGAAGTATTACCTGCCGCCGGTGAAGTGATCGGGCCGGCTAGGCGGGGACGGACGAATGCCGTCTAGTTCCCGCCCTGGTTCCTTGGCGTCTTGGCGTCTTGAGCGCAGCGGGCGTGAGAACCTCATCCGCTGCCGCTTGTGGCCTGTGGAGTGGCGCAGGGCGGCACAAGCCTCGCGTGAGCTACAAAGCGGACACCCGATGATTCATTGGGGAAAGATGGCTCACGCAAAGACGCCAAGACGCAAAGGGGGCTACTCAGGCACCGCCACACGAAAGGCCGTCATCCCGTCCCGCGATTGCGGTAGTTCCTGAGCTTCTGGACGAGGGAGTCGGTCAGTTTTGTCCTGGCAAAAGTTTCCTCAGGCGGGGACCCGGAAAAGGCCAACGGGGATGTAGGACTGGTTCGACCTTCCTCAGGAGTAGTCGGACAATCGCCCGCTGCTCAAGCCTGCCAATGGGGCGCATTCTGACACTGCCCCCTTTTGGATAGGATTCGGGGTGGCGATGTCCTCATCGCCATTGGGAGAGGCTTAGGAACGGCGACGAGGACGTTGCCACCCCGTTCCTTGCGGGGGCAGTTTCAAGATGCCCTGCCAATGAGACACGTCTTAAGTCTGCTTTCGACAGGATGGCAACGTCCGGTCGACAGCAGAAATCGCCGACAAACTGCCCAAGCCTTCCGACTGCTCGGCGGGCCGGTGGTTCGCCGCCGCAGCCCGGTTGGCTAGGCTCATTTTGGTAAACTCCAATCTGCCAAGATTCCTACCTGAACGTTCGTGGCTGACCAGGTGACTTGGTCGACGAGTTGAACCATCTCAACGGCCTGTTCACGCAAGACGCGACCTGTCTGCGTCTCGAGCAGATAAAAATGGCCCGGTGCGTCAGAACCGCCGCCCGGCATCGCAAAAGAGATCGGAACGCGATAAACGGCAATCTGAAACCGTCCATCCGGACTCTCATAGCGACGGTGCTCCTGACCTCGAGGTCGTCGAACGAGTACTGCAATCGCAACAAACGCCAGACAAGCGACTGTCAATCCGAGCATCCATCTTCGAGCGCTCATAGGGTGAAAGCCCATCTCAACGAAGCCCGCTTGCGGATGAACTCAGACTCGCTCAACGGCCCGGTGACGCTGGCCGATGACGCCGTCTTCTTAACCCACAGCCTACTCATGCACATAAGCCCAATCTCCAACCACGTCGTAGCGATCTGCCAGCAAGGCTGAACGACTTTCTGTCAGCGCATCGTGAATGTCCATGCAGGGAACGAACGCCTCCACCCAGATCTCGGCACCTGGGGAACCAGGGAAATCGGAGCCGGGAAGCGCCAGCACCTTTGTCATGATGAACCAACAACAACTCATAAGGTGTTTGCAGAACGTGAAGGTCAGCAGCGGGAGCCAG